>DATHVL010000248.1:0-3744 GCA_035461325.1 Pyrinomonadaceae bacterium | reverse complement strand
CGGTCCACGCCATATCCGAGGTTAAATCTGCTCGCGCTGCCATACCGAAAGATCGGCGAGAACCGCAGATTGCCAAGCCATTGGGGCGTATCGATCATCCCCGAAAGAGCAAAACGGTGCAGCCTGTCCTGCCGTGCACGTGCCCACTCGCGGTCGAAATCGGTGTTGATCTCGGCATTCGACGTATTATTGAGGCCGTCGTCCATCGTCCGCGAAAGCGTATACGCCGCCCGCATCGAAAGGCCAAATCCTTTGCCGATCGCCCGGTATCGCCGCCGCACTTCGAGCACCAGCCCTTGATAGAACGCGTTCCCGAGCGACGCAACCCGCGCCATTTCATCCACCGAAGGGTCCGGCCGCAGATGCTGCAGCGCGGCCCTCGCGATCCCGATCGGGCTGCCTACCGAATTCGATGAAACTCCGTCGCCCGCGTTCGAATTCGGGCGTATCAATGACGTGCTATAAGAGTTCAGATTTACCCAGCAGGTCACCGTGTTGACCGTACTGCACGAGCCCGTCTGGGTGTTGGGATTTGTCGACACGCCGCTTGGGTCATTCGTCGGCCCGAGGTAAAAATTGTAGGTCCGAACGTTGCCGTTGACATTTGTGAACGTGAACGAGTTCGCCAAAAGGTATTGAGTGAAGTCTGCATACCCCGTCGGTAGCACGGGCATATTTATGTTGTACTCCCGCCACAGGTGTACAGTCTTGTTCCAGGTGTAATTCGCCTCGAACACCCAGCGTTTACCGATCTCGCGTTCGTAACCAATGTTGAACTGATAGCTTTCCGGTATCTCTAGTCCCGGCTCGATCGAACGCAGAGGGTTTCCGCCGCTCCCCGTAAACCTTACAAAACCAAAATCCGGCGAGCACGCGACCGGAGCATTTACGGGCCCGCAGTTAACAGTTGCAATAAACGCTCGCAGGTCAACCGCCGACCCGAAACCCGATGGGAACCTGTCTGAGATCGCCGCCAAGATCTGGCTCCGTGGGTTGAGCGTCCCAACGCCCGTCGTCGTCGGTATCGAGTTGGTATCAAACTCTTCCAACCCCGTACCGCTGTTCTGGATAAAATCGCCGACGGTCCTCAGCAGCACGCGATTATAGAAGATGCCGGCGCCGAATCTGATCACGTCCTCACCTTTCCCTCGAGGGTCCCACGCCACGCCGAACCTCGGGCCAAAGTTGTCATTGTCGTCAACGGCCGTCTCCCGTTCGTACCGAAGCCCCAAGCTGATGTTGAGGTTTGGCCTCACCCGTATCTGGTCGTTGATGAAAAATCCGAGGTAAGTGTTTGTCACATCGCTCGACGTACCGAAGTTCTGCCGAAACCGGGTGACGTTATTGGTGGAATAATTGTACGCGTTGCTGAAATTGAAAGTGCCCGTGCCGTCGCCCAGGGCGTTCGCACGCGAATCGACTGACTGAATATCCGCACCCGCCTTGATCGTGTGACCGCCCGCCAGGATCGTCACGGAATTCTGTATCTGATACCGTGTCTCATCCCGTCGATCGGCGAAATACTGCAAATTGCTAGACGACGAATTGCCCGCGATCAGCGTCTGAGTGCCGTTCGTCACGGGGTTGCGATAGCCGATCAGCACCACGGGAGCTCCAGGATTGTCGGTTTCATAGCTCGGCCGATATGACGACCATTGGAACCGGAACTGATTTACCGCACGAGCACTAAATGCGTGGTCGTTTGTGAAATTCACCGCATCCGTCTCAACGTTCTTAGCCTGCAGGGCCTCTTCCAACCGGGTCGTCGCGAAGCCCAACGTTCTGCGATTCGTTCGTCGCCCAAGCTGCCATCCGATGGTGAAGCTGTTCCTCTCTGTCAGTTTGTGATCGAACCGCGCCGAGAAGATGTGGCCCGAGTTCGGCGTCGCGAATTGCTGTGTAAAGTGCGCGATCGTCCCTGCTTCGGCATTGCAAGGCGGAGGCCCTCCTCCCGCCTGATCGCAATACTCGGCACCGCCACTGGGCACCGGCAGATTAAACCGTGGATTCGGCGTCACGGGGATGTACGTATCGATCAGCGTCGTGTCATCCAGCCGCTGATTCTCATACGCCGCGAAAAAGAACGTCCGATTCTTGAGCCTCAATATTGGCAAGTTAAGCGGGCCGCCCAGAGTGAATCCCGGAGTATATGCCGTGAGAGACGGCCGCTCGATGCCGCGGCTGTTGTTGTACCAAGAGTTCGCGTTGAATACGTCGTCCCGATAAAAGAGAAACGCCCTTCCCCGCAGCCGCTTCGTGCCGCCCCGCGTCCGCATATTTACACGGCCGCCCGAAGCCCTTCCATACTCGGATGAAAACTGGCTCCGAACGACCTGCACTTCCGCGACGGCCTCCAGCGAAGGCTGAAATCTCTCCCGGGCCGATCTGTCGTCGTTGTTGTCCATCCCGTCGATGGTGATGTTGTTTGAGTAAGACGCCCCGCCCGAGATCGAAAAATTGCCCTGCTCGAAAGGCGTTGATCGCGGATTCGCATTGCTGTCCTCGGCAAGATCGGTGGTCGACAACGCCTCTTCGCTGACTCCGCCCACCGTTAGGACAAGGTCAAGCGGATTGCGGTCGAGATTCGGCAGCTCTTCTATTTCAAGCGACTCGACAGTCGAACCCACCACTATCCGCGTGGTGTCCACGTCCGGGATATCGGAACTATCAACTGTCACCTCTGTCTCAGCCGTCACGGGAGCCGGAGAGAGTTGGAACTCCATGGCCAGTTCCCGTCCGGCGGAAAGGTCTCCCAATTCACGCTCGACGCTGCCGAAGCCCGGCGATGCAACGATCAAAGAATACGTGCCCGGCGGGATCTTCAACATCGTGAAGCTGCCCCCGTTGTCCGCGACCGCGGTGCGGATCGTCGAGGTGCCGGTTTCCGTAAGCGTCACCGAAGCTCCGGGAATCGCCAGGCCATTCTGATCCACGACAGAACCGCGGATCGTGACGTCATCTAGGTCTTGTCCAAATGTGACCGCCGCCGCCAAAACGCAGAAAAGCGCACAGAGAGATAGGAACCCCGGGTGAGGACGAAGCATATTTAGTTCTCCAAAAACTTAATTATTAGAGGTGGATTTGCGGGTGTTCGCAAAACGACCGCGAACATTCTGCCGTAACTTCGCGGAGTTGTAAAGCGGGGTGAATTAGTCGCCGTCTTCGATCGTCATTTCGATGTGCGACCTGCGATATCGCGAAACGGGAATGAGGGATTCTGAGGCCTCGCCGGAATCCGTACGGCCGATCTCGCTGGCGTGGTTCCGCAGGTATTCAAAAAAGCGTTCGAACTCTTTCTGCATGGCGTCCATCTTTTCGCGCATGTTTAGAATGATCTCGACGCCCGCGAGGTTCACGCCGAGGTCACGCGTGAGGGAGAGTATTATCTCGAGCCTTTCAAGGTCGCTGTCTTCAAACAGCCGCGTATTTCCCTCTGACCGCGAAGGCTTTAACAACCCCTCACGCTCATACATCCGCAGCGTCTGGGGATGTATCTCGTACATCTCCGCGACGGCACTGATGGTGTAGGTTTTTACACGCTTCTTCATACTAGGAAATTATTCGAGCCCCATCGCCTTGCGTGGGTTTTCAGAGTTCAATTTCTCGAACTGCCGCAATACTTCCTTCGATTCTTCTGAAATGACACGCGGCAATGTTATCTTCACCTCAACGAACTGATCGCCGCGAAGCTTCGGGTTCCTCAAGCTCGGAAATCCGCGCTCCCTCAGCCGGAATTTCTGCCCT
>DATHVL010000247.1:0-5132 GCA_035461325.1 Pyrinomonadaceae bacterium | reverse complement strand
CGATGAAGGACATATCCATCGCACCCGCGTAGACCAGATGCCCGCCGACCTTGCCGGTGCCTGAGATCAGAGCCTCGGGCAGCCCGGAGTTCTTTTTCGCCGCCTCGATGCGATCCTTATATGGCTTGGTATCGACGAATCCGAGCGGGTCGCCCGAGGTCACCTCTTCGTCGAGCCGTTCAAATCGGCCGTCGTCAAACAGTGCTGAAAGACGCTCGACCGCGGAATACCGAAAATGATAATTGCAGTGGGTGCAGACCTGTTGAGATTCGATCAGCTCGCGTTTATAGAGCGGGTTTTCGCACTCCGGACACTTTACAAAAATGCCCTCTGTCCGGACGGTGCGGCTGCGGTCGCCTTCGCCGCCCTCGATCTTGGGTCTGTCTCGCTTGAACCAAGCCATAAAGATTTATCCAAATGCGCCGACGCAGGCCCGACGCGAACTGCCCTGAAATAAACAGTATTAAGGTGTTAAGGTTAGCATAGGAGCCTGAGGTTTGTCGCAGTCTTGCGCTACTTCAAAACACCGAGCATTTCGGAATGGATAAGGCCGTTACTAGCTACGATCGGCGGTTGATATATGCTGAACGGCGAGCCGTCGTAATAGCTCACGACTCCGCCGGCTTCCTCGATCAAAAGCTTGCCGGCCGCAACATCCCACGGATTTAGGCCCTCTTCCCAGAACCCGTCAAACCGGCCGCATGCGACATATGCCATGTCGATCGCAGCAGAACCGTCACGGCGTACACCACGCGACGAGAGCAGAAACTCGGTCAGGTGGCGTGCGAACTCCTCACGGTGCTTTATGTCATAAGGAAACCCCGTGACCAGAAGCGAATTGCCCAACTCGTCGGTCGCCGATACGCGGATCGGTTTGCCGTTCAAGATCGATCCCCTTCCCTTTTCGGCCGCGAACATTTCGTCGCGGGTGGGGTCGTAGGTAACGCCCAAGATCAACTCGCCCTCTCGCTCAAGCGCGATCGTCACACAAAATATCGGATATGCGTGGGCATAATTCGTCGTCCCGTCAAGCGGATCGATGATCCATTTCCAATCGCCTTCGCCCTCTATTACGACCGTATCGCCCGCCTCCTCGGCGAGAATGCTGTGACGCGGATAATGCGATCTGATGCGTTCGGTGATCAGGGCTTCGGAGGCTAGGTCGGCCTCCGTCACCAAATTGATATCGCCCTTTTTGGTAACGGCGGTGATCCTGCCGAACTTTTCGAGCAGAACGCGCCCCGCATCGCGGGCGGTCTCCATCGCGAAATTAATCATATGGGCAATCTTACAGAAGGGCGCTGGTGAACTCCAGAAGCTCAACCGCTGGGCTCTAGTTATTTCAATATCGGGAAGATCTCTGTCTGATGCGGATGGGTGATGATCGCGTCTTTGCCGTCGATATAAACGTCGATCTCGGACCGGATGCCGAATTTCCCTTCGAAGTAAATGCCCGGTTCGATAGAGAACGCCGTACCGGGAATAAGGCGGCGAGAATCGCGGGTCTCGAGATTGTCGATGTTGGCTCCGTTTCCGTGGCCGTCCTCCCCGATTGAGTGGCCGGTCCGGTGGAGAAACTCGTCAGCGTATCCTGCTTTCTTGATGATCCCTCGCGAGACATCGTCGACCTGTGCCCCGGTTATCTGCCGGCCCTCGCGAAAGGCATTGCGGACAGCGGTAAAGGCAGCCTGCTGCGCCTCAAAAACGATATTCCAGATGCTGACGTACTCTGCCGGAACGGTTTCGCCAACATAACCCATCCACGTTAGGTCTGCGGTCGGAGCACCCGGCTTATCGACCTTTGTCACGCTGTCGATCAGCACCAGGTCGCCGCGGCGGATCGGCGAGTTGCGATCACCGCGCGGAAAGTAGTGCGGTGAAGCGGCGTTTGCGTTCACTGCCACTATCATCGGCGACGGCCTCAGGCCCTTTTCACCGAGGCGTTTCATCATCCATTGCTGGATGTCGATCTCGGTCATAGGAATGTCGTACTCGATGCGGCGGCGGATCTCGCCAAAGGTATCGACGATCGTTTCCTGCAGTTTTGTCGATGCCTCTTTGTGCATCGCGAACTGTTCAGGCGTCCAAACCGCTTCAAATTGCTGGACGAGGTCGGCACTTGAATCTATGGTCACACCCAGTGAACGCACCATTTCGATGGTCCCGGCATCGACCCGCGAAATGTAAGGGATGTCGTTATTTGGCGAGTACTGCATCGCGATGCGAAACGTGCCCTTCGGCCGCCCTTGATCGAATACCGCCTTGCCGACCTGGTCGCGGAGAAGCTGCCATTCGCGGTAGATCAGTTTTTTACCCGGGAGCGAATCGAGCTGTCCCGGTTCGATCGCGTGCACCACTTTTACCGGCTCGCCTTGGCGAGGTATAAAATAGAACCACCGCCTTGAGCCCCCCAGCCGTTCGGTCTTCAGTATCCGCGGAGTCAAAATATCGCTGCCGCGAAAATCGTAAAAAAGCCAGCCGTCAAACCCCTGGGCCCTAAGAGCCCACTGTATTTCGGAAATACGGCTTTCCTGCGGAGTGATATTTATGCCGTCGATCGTGACCGTCGGCCCCGGGCCGGGCCCCTTGGAGATAACCCACTGGCCGAAGCAGATCGGTATAGCGAAGACCATTAAGACAACCGCGAAAAGTATTCGTTTCATAACTATTTGTCAGATCCAGGAACAGATCCGCGTCATTCGAGATCTAATTCGTGAAATTGCGTTGTGCGACCTGCAAGAATTCCTTCACCTGCTTACCCCAGTACGGCCACGTATGACCGCCCGGAAGTTGCCGGTATTCGTGCGGCACCTTCTTCTCAGAGAGCAGTGCCATAAAATCACGATTATTCGCGATCAAGAAATCTTCAGTGCCGCAATCAAAGTAAATGAAGGGGAACGCAGCGATCTGTTCAGGGGAGGCTTCACGTATCAGTCTGAAAATGTCATTCGTTTTCCGGGCCTCGCTGTCCATCGGACCAAAAACCGTCGCGAGCGAGTTTAATGAGGCGTCGCCTCTCCCAAGGGCCGGGAATGTCGGGGCACCCAAGGCACCGCTAAAGCTCGCGGCCACGGAAAACATCTCCGGATACTTGAGCCCGAATTTCAATGCACCGTATCCGCCCATTGAAAGCCCGGCGATGACGCGGCTTTTTCGCTCCCGCATTGTGCGAAAGCGCTTGTCGATCTCGGGAATAAGCTCCTTTACAATGTAGCTCTCGTGCCGATCTTCCGGCTTCGTGACACTGTCGGTGTACCAACCGTTCTCACCCTCCGGGGTTACGATGATCGCATTCGTCCATCGTGCAGCGTCGGCAATATCCGTACGGTCTGTCCAATTCGCAAAGTTGCCCGTAAGGCCATGTAAAAGATAAATAACCGGATATCGTTTCGATGAATTCACAGCGTCGTCGTATCCCTTGGGGAGGATCACTCTAAAAGGCATTTCGCGGCCCATCAGTTTGCTCTCGAGCTTGTCGGTTCGGACCTCCAACGGGCCAAAAGTAAATTCGCCACGTTTCAGGGTGGTCGAATTCCAATTTATCCCCCCTCCTGTTGGACCGCCTTGGGGCAACGCCGAAAGCGAGAAACAAGCAATAAGGAATATTGTGCAGCCCGCTGAACGAGTGTTTACCATATCTATCCTTCGGTTTTATGCACTGATCGCATCCTCTGCCGAGCTTTCTTTGACCGGCGGATCGTGCTCTTGCGGCCAAGGCTGGACTCTGCCCATTCGGAAACCTGTCGGAAAGGGTGCCACTGAACGCTCTCCAGCGGCAGTACCTCGCTTGAGGCGTCGCGCAATTTGAGCGTGCTAAAGGCGACAAAAAATATCAAGAAGTTAAAGAGAGCTCCGACCAGTATGACCAGCCAGCCGGGAGCCAGGCCGACCTGAGCGCGGTCGAGAAACAGTTCCCAGAACCGCTCGCGATCCGCCGGCGACGTAGTCGGAATGGGCGACGGATGTACATAAACCTTCAGGCTCCAGGAAAGAGCGAGCAGCATAAAGATCCAAAGATAATTTGCTCTCAGCCGCCTGCCGATCGCCTCCCACTCGCTGATCGTAAAATGCGGGGACAATAGATCGGCGGATATGTGATCCGCCCATTCCTTATCGGGCGGGATGGTTCGGTGGGAAAGCATCGGTGCGAAATAGCCGGTCTCGAGCACACGAACGCGGTTCGCCCAAACCTCGTAATACCGGTACCGCCGGGCCTCCATAAAAAGGAATATCGAGACCAGAATGGTGTTTATCGGTATCGCGAAGTGCGGATTGTCGGGCGAACTGAAGACGAAGGACAGCGTGGCACCGGCCGTGATCACAGCCCAGTTCGTCGTCGCATCAAGCCGATTGCGCCAGATATTCGACCGGGCGACCTCGCCGCGATAAAAGTGCACCATCGCCGTGTTGAACTCGGCGAGTGATAATTTTTGGGGAATTGTTACGGGCGAGGTCTTCGGCTTCTGATTGCGCTTTCTGACCTCTTCGGCAAAGGCCTTGAACGAATCAGGGACGGACGTTATGTGGATATCCTCTTCGGTTGATGATGTGCCGAGACGACTTTCGTCCTTCATAATCTGCGCGGGGCCGAGCAACGGGTTGGAGAGCAACGGTCTAACCTTCAGAATATTCCTTTCCTCACCTTGATGCAAGGATTTGCGGGTACGATAACCGCTCTTCCCTATCTGTTGTCAACGGTTTACAATCGTGTGTGATGCAGCGCACCGACGAACATTGGATGGGGATCGCTATTGAGGCTGCGGTCGCTGCAGAGGCCACCGGTGAAGTGCCGATCGGGGCATGCGTTATCGGCGGCGACGGAAAGCTGCTTGCTGTGGCATCTAACCGCACTATCACTGATAACGATCCGACCGCTCACGCTGAGGTGCTGGCCCTGCGTGCTGCAGCAAAGCGGGTCGGCAACTATCGACTGCTCGAAACGACGCTTTATTCCACGGTCGAACCCTGCGTTATGTGTGCGGGGGCGCTGGTAAATGCACGTGTCAGCCGCTTGGTCTACGGCACAGCGGATGAACGTTACGGCGGCGTCGTTACTCGGTTCCGCTTATGTGATAGTGAAGTGCTGAATCATCGGCTTGAGATCTTAGGCGGTGTTCGCGGCGAAGAGTGCA
>DATHVL010000246.1:0-4414 GCA_035461325.1 Pyrinomonadaceae bacterium | reverse complement strand
CATGAGGCGATCGGCGACCGCCAGACGTGCATCTTCGTCAATAACGGCCTGCTCCGCTATCGCGAATTCGAGGATACACTCGAGGTTTACGATAAGAATTTGAACCTCAATGTCCGCGGCGTGGATGCGTCGGAAGATTTCTACAAGGTGCTTGCCGGAGTTGTCGACCCCGAACTAAAACGGAAAGCGATCGGCGGCAAGTTTATCGACGTATTCGATGCCGAGGCGAGCCGCATTGGCAGCGTCAAATGGCTGGTTCAGGGCACGCTTTACCCGGACGTGATCGAATCAGTCTCAGTGCGCGGAGCCTCGGTCACCATCAAAACACACCACAACGTCGGCGGCCTGCCGGAGCGAATGAACCTCGGGCTGATCGAACCTTTGCGTGAACTATTTAAGGACGAGGTCCGAGCCATCGGCCGCGATCTCGGCATCCCGGAGATGATCCTCGAACGGCATCCGTTCCCCGGCCCCGGCCTCGGCGTACGCATCTTGGGCGACATCACGCCTGAGAAGGTTGAGCTGCTGCAAAAGGCAGACAAGATCTTTATCGACGAGCTGCACAACTTTGAGATCTACGACGATGTCTGGCAAGCTTTCGCCGTCCTGCTGCCCGTACAGTCGGTCGGGGTCATGGGCGACTTCCGCACCTATGAACGAGCCGTAGCTCTCCGTGCGGTCACCTCCACCGACGGCATGACCGCCGATTGGGCCCGCCTGCCGCACGATTTTCTTGCCCGCGTTTCGTCTCGGATCACCAGCGAGATCCGCGGCATAAACCGGGTCGTCTACGATATCTCTTCAAAACCGCCCAGCACGATCGAGTGGGAATAGACCTGATCGTTTTGCTGGAAGAACATCTGTGTTAACAGTATCGCTAATTCCACCGTGCGCCTTAAAAGTACACGGTCTTATATATTAAGCGCGGAAATCTGCGTGCGGTTTTTTACACTTCGATAACCAATCCCCCGCAACCCTCGTTCTCACTACAATTGAGTCCTAGCCCCATAAGGGAACCAACGTTGCAATACTTCGGTGTAGGAAAGTTACGACGAACTTTCCGAGAATTGACAAAGAATGTTTGGCCCGCAAAGGGCCGCTGAACAAAGGCCGAATCCGAATGAGGATGCCCTGCAGAGATCAGCTTCTCTTCCGGAACGATCGACCCCAGACAGCATGGAGGTTATCATGCTTAGAAAAACTGCCACATCATTGATCGTAGTAATTGCGACACTTTTTGTATTTGGTTTCACAGCCGCTGCTCAACAGAAATTCGGCAACGGCCCCGGCGGAAGAGATACGGTCGTCACAGCCCTGCCGGATGAAATAGGCGGCGCACGCTTGGACGGGCGCGGCTTTAGCCGATGGGAGACGGTTCGGATAGAGGTCACCCTTAACCCGACCACGTTTTCACCTGAGATCCTTCTGGGTCAATGGGACCAGGCCGCCGACGAACGCGGCTATTTCGTATCATTCTGGCAAGGTGCCGCCTTGCCCGGCCGGGTTGTGATCACAGCCACCGGCGTGAGTTCCGGCCGCACCGCTTCCGATTCCTTTTTCTATGAGGGGCCCATCGTTCTCGGAAGCGGCGGGTCGCTTGAACAGTGCGGCAACGGGCCCCAGCTCGTTCCTGTTCCCTGCACCGGCTCCGCATGGCAAAACGGAAATTTAAATGAGAATCAGGCCCATTATGCCGAGGGCGAATCCGTGCCTTACCGCATTCGCTTCACGGGTGTCGATACATCTATATCTCACACTGTAACGATCGAGTGGGACACAACCGAAGGCGGCAAGCACGCTCTTGATTACATCACTTCCTACAACCGCACAGAGACAAATGCGGATCCATGCTCCGGCGTCGTAGGGTGCGACCCAACCGTTTACAGCACCTACGCGATCCCGATCGATGATTGGGTCACAGCCGGGCACGACGGGGTCCCCGGAAACGATGATGACATCGGTCAGATTCCCGGCGTCTTCACGCTCTATAACGGGACGATAACCGGCGTTACCGCATATTACAGAACGGGGACTTACACAGCTTCCAGCAAGACCGGTATCCAGATCAAATTTACATCCACCACCGATAACCCGGTGCTAGCTTGGGGCGGACATATTTCAACGAGAATGGACTGGGGAGTCGGCAATTCCGCTATCGCCATTCAGGGGGCTCCTTACCACATGCGTGTGATCGAGATCGACGGCAGCCCGGGCAATCAGGACCGCTCGCTTTCGGCCTCGGCGGCGATATTCCCCGGCAGCATCACGATCATAAAGGTCGCTGAGCCGGAAACAGGAATGCCATTCACTTTTACGGCGGAGGGCCCGGGCGTGACCGACTTCACGTTGGACGACGACGGCCAGCCCGAGGTGAACTATCCGGACAGAATAAAATTTGAAGGACTGACATTCTTCGGAACCACGAACAGGGTGACGATCACCGAAGCTGCAATGCCCGGCATCTTCTCAGTCGGTGACATACTTTGCACCAGCGAGGCCAACGGCGGCACGGGTACGAACAACAACACCGTCAGTCTTGTGGATCAAAAGGTTGTCATCACGCTTGAAGAGGGTGAGGCCGTCACGTGTACCTTTGTTAATCTCGTTGCCGTTCCGACGGCGGGCGGCGTGAGCGTATCGGGACGAGTTATCGGAACGAATACTTTTGGAGTGGGCCGCGTAGAATTGCTGCTTTACCCCGCAGACGGTTCACCCCCGTACCGAGCCGTTACGAACCCGTTCGGCTACTATTCCTTCACGGGCGTCCCGGTCGGAAAGGCCTATGTTCTAACGCTCGGCGGCAAGGGTTACACTTTCGATCCGGCTTCGATGGTCCTGACCATCGGTGACAACATCGCGGATCTCGACTTCATTGCGATCAGCGATTGGTGATTCGCGGATCACCCGTTGATGTAGAAATTTGCCCGGTTCCGGTTGGAGCCGGGCATTTCCTGCGCCGTAACCGGCCTTGAGGGCAAGAGGCTCGCTATTACATCGGCACGCAAGGAATGCGTCGGTCGCGTTCTCGATGTCGTAAGGCCTTTGCCCAATGCCACGGAGCTGCAAGTGTCAGGCAGAGCTGGCTCAGCCGTTAAACGTCTGCGTGTTAGAATCGCATCCATATGGAGGGCCCTCTCAATGTTGTTGAGTTTCGCGATGTCGAGTTTGAGATCGCGGGGATTCGCATCCTTGATCGCCTGAATTTCAGCATAGCCGAGCGGGAGGTGCTTGTCCTGCTCGGCGAATCGGGCTGCGGCAAAACCACGACGCTCAAGCTCATCAATCGCCTCATCGACCCGACTGCGGGCGAAGTTC
This sequence comes from Pyrinomonadaceae bacterium, assembly GCA_035461325.1. Taxonomy (GTDB): domain Bacteria; phylum Acidobacteriota; class Blastocatellia; order Pyrinomonadales; family Pyrinomonadaceae; genus OLB17. The sequence goes on along the minus strand of DATHVL010000246.1, from coordinate 1,099 downwards.
TGGTCGAGGGGCGCCCGACCCGCGAGTGGGAGCCCGCCCGCCTCCGCCGAAAGATCGGCTACGTGTTGCAGGACGGCGGCCTTTTCCCGCACTTCACTGTCGCCGAAAACATCGGCCTGATCCCGTCGATCGAGGGTTGGGAAAATGCGGCTACGGCAGAACGTGTGGACGAATTGCTGACCATGGTCGGCTTGGAGAAAAACGAGTTTCGCTCCCGGTTCCCGCACGAGCTTTCAGGAGGCCAGCGCCAGCGCATCGGTGTCGCGCGAGCCCTTGCGGCGGATCCTCACCTGCTTCTTCTGGACGAACCATTCGGAGCTCTCGATGCCCTTACCCGAACCAATCTGCAAAAGGAATTTGCGAGCCTTGTCCGCGGAATGGGCAAGACTGCGGTCTTCGTGACACACGATCTTCACGAAGCGATGGCGCTCGGTTCGCGGATCGCTCTGATGGAAAAGGGCCGCATCGTTTTTCTCGGGACGCCTGCGGAGTTCCGTAGTTCCGCCGTTCCACTCGCGGCGGCTTATCTGGAGACGATCGCGACTTAAAGCCGATGGAACTCTGGCAATTTCTACAAAGCAACTGGGGCGAGCTGTTCGTTTTGACCCGCGAACACATCCTCATCGTGCTCGCTTCAACGGCTGCGGCCGTGGCCATCGGCCTTCCCTTGGGCATCCTGCTCACTCGTAATAAACGGCTTGAGGCTCCAATTCTCGGCTTTGCCAACGTGATGCAGACCGTGCCGAGCCTTGCACTTTTTGGCCTCCTAATACCGATACCCTTCATTGGGGGCATCGGCGCGCGGACCGCGATTATCGCTCTTGCTCTTTACGCTATCCTCCCGATCCTGCGAAATACGGTAACCGGCATCGCCGGCATTGATCCCAAGATCCGCGAGGCGGCCGAGGCAATGGGTATGACCCGGGGCCAGCGGCTCCGCATGGTCGAGCTTCCTCTGGCAGCGCCGGTGATCCTGACCGGAATCCGCATTGCTGTTGTCATATCGGTCGGAGTCGCTACGGTCGCCGCTGCCGTCGGTGCAGGCGGCCTTGGCACTTACATATTTCGCGGCCTACGGCAAAATGACAATCGACTTCTG
>DATHVL010000245.1:0-4647 GCA_035461325.1 Pyrinomonadaceae bacterium | reverse complement strand
GCGCTCGCAAACACCGGGATAGTAATCGGCGGCGATTGGGCTGCCGACCTTATGGAGCCGAACAGCCTGGGTATCATGCTTGGCCTCGTGCTCGGCAAACCCTTAGGCATTACACTCGTAGCATTCTTTGTCGTTGCGATCGGGCTTTCGCGGCTGCCGCTTGATCTCAATTGGAAGCACGTGTTCGGCGCCGGCATGCTCGGCGGGATCGGATTCACGATGTCGATATTTATTACGAACCTTGCCTTCGTGGGGAATGAACCGGCATTTATCGCCGAAACGGTGAATTCATCAAAGATGGCCATACTTGCGGCATCGCTCACCGCCGGTATCGTCGGGTTCATATTCCTCAAGCTTTTCGGCCAGCCGAATATTGGCGACATTGATATGGACACAATGGATTTCGCGGTGGAAAACGGCGGCGAAGAAAAGGTTATGAAAGCATGATTCAAGGTTTCATCAGTGTCCCATTCAAGACAGAGACCAGCCATGGCCTCTCTCAGGTCAATGGCATCGCGAAATTTTCAACCGCGGGAATCGTTCTCGAATTTGAATCAAAACTTCTCGGCCTCATCGCCGGGGGCGTCAAAGAGGTTCGCCTGCCCTTGTCTGAGATCCTTGACGTCACCTTCAAAAAGGGTTTTTTCGGCCGGAGCGCGAAGATCCATATCCGCACGCGGACATATACTGCTCTCGCAGAACTGCCAAGTAACGACGGCAAGCTCACGCTAAAGCTGGAGAAGGAAGACATCGAACGCGGGCGGGGAGCCGTGGAGCACATCAGTCGCGACGTTAGAGAGTATGAAGCTGAGCTTCCTCCGCCGCAGACACCCGTTAGTCAGCTCTTTGAGGACGAGACCGAAGACGAGACGAGAAAGCTTGAGCGTTGACCTCCTATAATCAAAATGTCAGCATCACCTAAACAGGAAGCCAAGGCGGTTTCCATGATCGAGGCCATTCGTGACGGCATCTGGGAAGAGATGTCTCGGGACGAAAGTGTATTTGTGATCGGCGAGGACGTGGGAGCCTATGGCGGGGCGTTTAAGCTGACCGAAGGATTTATCGATCATTTCGGCCCCGGCCGCGTAATCGATACCCCGATCTCCGAAGCCGCGATCGTCGGCGCCGCGTGCGGGGCAGCATTGATGGGGATGAAGCCGGTCGCCGAGTTTCAGTTCATCGACTTTATCTCCTGCGGGTTTGATATGTTGACGAACTACGCAGCGAAATCGCGATACCGAGGCTGCGGGGGGATCCAGGCGGTATTCAGGGGCCCGTGCGGATCTGGTGTTCGCGGCGGGCCGTTCCACTCGATCAATGCGGAATCATTGTTCCTCAATACTGCCGGGCTGAAGATCGTTGAGCCTTCGACCTCTTACGATGCCAAGGGGCTGATCAAGGCTGCGATCCGCGACCCGGATCCGGTGCTCTTCTTTGAGCACAAAAAACTCTATCGTATGCAGCGCCTTCGCGAGGAACTTCCGTCCGATGATTACATCGTCGAGATAGGCAAGGCCCGCACCGCACGCGAGGGGACCGACCTTTCGATCATCACATTTGGTGCGCAGGTGCTCAACGCTCTTGACGCGGCCGCGCGGCTTGAGACCGAGGACGGTTTAAGAGTTGAGGTCATCGACCTTCGCACGCTCGCCCCTCTGGACAAGGATGCGATACTATCTACTGTCAAAAAGACGAACCGGGCGATGGTCCTGCACGAAGCGTCGCTGACGGGCGGGATCGGCGGAGAGATCTCCGCAATTATCGGTGAGGAAGCTTTTGAGTGGCTCGATGCCCCCGTCATAAGAATCGCGTCGATCGACTCGCCGGTGCCTTTCGCCCCGCAGATGGAAGATTACTATTTACCGAGTCTGGATGAGATTGTCGCGGCCGCAAGACGCCTGGCGGCCTATTGATCACTTTACTAATTGGAGGATCCTATGCCGAAATTCGTAATTGAGAGAGATATTCCCGGGGCGGGTTCAATGTCCCCGAACGACCTGCAGGGCGCTTCCGCCAAATCCTGCGACGTTTTGAACAAGCTGGGCGCCGAGATCCAGTGGATACACAGTTACGTCACCGACGACAAGATCTATTGCGTTTATACTGCACCGAGCTCTGAACTTATAGAAGAACATGCTCGCGAGAGCGGGTTTCCGGCAAATCGCATCTCGGAAGTAAAAGCGATCATCGACCCGACGAGGGCCGGCTAAACCCGCGTTGCAGCAGCAAGACCTAGGCAAGCTAATAAGCATTCACACCGCTTCGCCCGCTTATCTTCAGCGGGCGGCGGTCGTCGCCATACTGTCCCTCGTCTTTTTTATTGTGACGATCGGGTTGTTTTATCTGCGCCAGTGGATCGGCTACTTCGTTTTAGCGAGCGGATTTTTAGTGGTCAATTTGTTCACTCTTGCGGGTTTCCGGCGTCATCGCCGCAGCGTTCTAAGGATCTACGAGAGCGGATTCTCATATCGCGGGACCGACGTTAAGTGGGGCCAGGTCAGCGCGGTCGAAGCGGGGCGATCGTCGGGCCTGAGGATCAAGCACGAGGACGGGACCTGGATCAACATCCCGGATTCGATAGACGCTTATGAGAACGCAGCGCGTGCCATCTACCTAGGACACCGCGAGTCGCAAGCCTCTCTCCGGTAACCGGGGCCCTCCTTTTTTTTGCCCGTAATTTTTAGTAATCTAAACGATTGAAACAATTTTAATAATCGCGATCTATTAAGACGGGAGATCATATGAGCGTAGAAGTCGTAATGCCGCAGATGGGTGAGTCGATCACCGAGGGGACCGTTTCAAAATGGCTTAAGGCCGTAGGCGACAAGATCGAAAAGGACGAAGCGATCCTTGAGATCTCGACCGACAAGGTCGATGCCGAGGTTCCGAGCCCGGGCGAGGGCGTTCTGCTGGAGATACGGCATCAGGAAGGCGAGACTGTCGAGGTCGGCACTGTTTTGGCAGTTGTAGGAGCCGAAGGCGAAAGTGCCGCGGCCGCTCCTGCGGTATCCGAACAAGTAGCAGCCGAACCCGCGCAGGCCGTGGCAGAAGCTCCGGAACCCGCGAAGGTTGCCGATCCAGAACCCGAACCGCTAGTGGAGACGGCAGCACCTGCACCTGAGCCGCAGGAGGAGCCGGCACCCGCTGCACCTGCACCCGAACCTGCTGTAGCTACGGCCGCGTCGACCGGGGGTGACGCGACTGAGATCGTGATGCCGCAGATGGGCGAATCGATAACTGAGGGCACCGTCTCAAAATGGCTTAAGGCCGTAGGCGATACTATAGAGAAAGACGAGGCACTTCTGGAGATCTCGACTGACAAGGTCGATGCTGAAGTTCCATCTCCCTCTGCGGGCAAGCTTTTGGAGATCAAGGTTCAAGAAGGTGAGACCGTGGAGGTGGGTGCGATTCTGGCTTTGGTCGGAGCGGAGGGCGCAACGGCCGCACCGGCCCCTGCGGCCGATCCTCAGCCCGCACCCGCAAAGGCCGTCGACGCTACTCAGCAGGCGATGAGCACAGACGTCCCGTCGGTTGCCGATGCGAAGGAGGAGGTCGCGGCACGCCGCGCCGTTCAGGCCGGCAACGGCGCTTCATCCAGTGGCAACGGCCAGCCCGATGTCGATGAACTCCGCCGCATCAAATCAAGCCCTCTCGTGCGCAATATCGCCCGCGAACACGGAATCGATATCTCCCGCATTCCAGGCAGTGGAATGAGCGGCCGTGTCACTAAACAGGACATTTTGTCATTTATCGAGACCGGTGCGGCGCTTCGCCCCGAAGATCTGCTGAAGAAAGGCGCAAGCGCTCCAGCAAGCCCGACCACGGCTCAGCCCACGTCTGCCCCTTCGTATGTTCCCGCACAGGTCACCGCCGGTGTCGCCGACCGCGTTGAAAAGATGTCCGTGATGCGAAAGAAGATCGCGGAACACATGACCTTTTCGAAGCAGACCTCGGCACATGTAACGAGCGTGTACGAGATCGATATGACGGGCGTGCACAAGTTCCGCGAAAAGAACAAGGCCGAGTTTCAGTCCCGCTATGGCACGAAGCTCAGCTACATGCCGTTTATCTTTCAGGCCGTGACGAACGCAATTCGCAAATTCCCGGTCGTCAATGCACAGGTGCAAGGTGACAACATCATCTACAAGGGCGATATCAATCTCGGGATGGCCGTGGCACTCGATTGGGGACTGATCGTACCCGTTATAAAAAAGGCTGATACGCTTTCGCTCTCGGGACTGGCTCTTGCAGCCAATGATCTCGCCGATCGTGCCCGCGGGAAGAAGCTGAATCCGGATGAGGTTACAGGCGGAACCTTTACGATCACTAACCCCGGCGTATTTGGCGGCCTTTACGGCACGCCTATCATCAATCAGCCCCAGGTCGCCATCCTTTGTGTCGGAACGATCGAGAAGCGTCCGCGGGTCTTTACGTCACCCGAAGGCGATGACTACATCGCCATACGCCACATGGCCTATTTCGCTTTGACCTATGATCACCGCATCGTCGACGGCGCCGATGCTGAAAAATTCCTCGCTTATCTGAAGGAATACATGGAAACGTCAGATTTTAGCGTTTAGACGACCGCGTTACGGAACGATTTGCCGCCGTTGTGAAATAACTCTTTTCACCGGCGGCAGATTTGTG
>DATHVL010000244.1:0-8397 GCA_035461325.1 Pyrinomonadaceae bacterium | reverse complement strand
CGGGTGCCTTGTGCCTTACGCGCCACCCCTCGGCCCCGGCCGCGTCAAAGGCGGCGATCTCTTCCTTTCCGCCGACAACCGCCTGTCGTTTCTCGTTGAGGATCAGAAACCGTGCATCATCTACGTCGTGGCCTGTTTTACGTTTCCGTTCCCCGGTCATCAGATCGAGTACGTGAATGTCGTCGCTATCGGCGACCATTACGGTGTTGCGGTCGGGGAACACAAAGTTCGTCAACCCCTTGTCTGCGCCCTTAAAACGCCAACGGGTCTTTCCGGTTTTGATGTTGATCGCCGAAACACCGTAAGGCCCCTTCGATTGCAACTCGCCGTCCTTCAACCGGGTAAAGCGCCCGCCGGTACGAACGAAGAGAGTGTTACCGTCGACCAACATTTCAGATGCGGTGCCAAGGTCGTCAGCTCTCCAGACGACTTGCCCCGTTTTTCGATCGACCGCTCTCACGCGGCCGCGGCCGGAAATATAGACGAAACGCTCATCGAAGACCGGATCGGCCTCGGTCAAAGCCAGACCGCTTTCGTTCACCTTAAATTTCTCGCGTTCCTTTTCTTTTCCGTCCGCCGCGTCATAGCTGGTCACGCCGTCGTAAAAAAGAAAAAGGCGTCCGTCGAGCAGCAACGGGGCTCGATAGTTATCGAGAGTGAACGAGACTTCGCCCAAGCCGTCGCCAAAACGCGACGGCATCATTTCGATGTCGGTATCAAAGTTCCGGTTCCACAGCTCGTCCCCCGATGACAGCCGCAGCATATGCGCGATCGGTTTGCGTTTGAATTCCTTGCCGTATTGCCCTCGGTTGTTTCGGATGGTGATAACGGCAAGCAGGTCGCGCTCGGGGTCAAATGCGAGCTGCATTACGTCGCCGCGCATCTTTTCGCTTTGCCAGATATGCCCGCCGGTGAGAACGTCGACTGCGTAGATCCGCGTTCGGCTGCCGAGGTCCCGCGACACAAGGACGAGATCCGTTCCCGGGAGCGGCGTAATCGATGTCTCTTCGAGTCGGCCCGTGGGAATCCGCCAAAGCCTTTCCCCGGTTTCGCCGTCGATGCCATACAAGCTCTTTTCCGTTCCGGCGAGTATAATCCCGAGATCGGTGGTCTGATACGCCCTGACGTCCGAATCAAGCCTTGCCTCCCATTGCCCATGCACCGCTGGAGCAGCGAAGAGAATGGCGAGTATGAGGATCGCTGAACGCATACCCCCATAATATCATCGAAATTAATGGAGTTTGAACTCGGGAATCTTAGCGGATGCGATAAGCCTTATCTTTCCAAACAATAACCACCGTGCCCGGGATCTTGTCGGTGATCGAGCGAAGCCCGCTTTCCAAAGAACGGTAACTCGCGGTGGATCGCCGCACTTCAGTCACTGACTGGCTTCGATATGCCGAGTCGTACCAAACATTTCCACGCAGCTCAAACGTCTTGCCGCCCTCCATGAGCTTGGCCGGTGGCCCGGCTGCCCGCATTGCCTGCGTTTTATCTTTCTCCGGAGCTTGCCCCTCTGTCCGTGCACGGCCCTCGCCTACTGTTGGAGCGGTATTAGTTTGGGCAGGGGCTCTCATGGGAGCCGGGAGTCCCTCCATTTGCCGAGCCGAGATCGCGCTTTCAGGCTGGTCCTTTGCAACCGCGGCGTCTGCGGCTTCGGCTGCAGGTTTGGCCGGCGGCGGCGCGGGCGGCGTTGCCATTGCCACTTCACGTTCCCGCATTTCGGTTGCTGCTTCCTGGTCAGTTCCGCGGCCGGCACTGTCCTGTCTACGCGCCACGACGCCGCCCCCTCCACCCCCACCGGAGTCGGCTGCCGTGTTTGCATTGGTATTGGCTCTAGCCACAGTGTTTGCGGCCGCTGCATTGCTTACGTAAGTTTCCGGCTCGGGTGCTTCCGCCATCGGCCCGCGAGCGGTTTCCCCGCTCGGCATGGCCACGTGGGTGATCGACTGTTCGGTGCCCCCATTTTGCAGGATCATGTATCCAATGAATCCGCTGAACACCAATACGAGTGCACCCATTCCGAAGGCTAGGCCCGGCGCCCTGAACAGCCCGCGATACCATGGCTCTCTTCCCGCCTCGAGCGCGGGCAAAGGTGCGGCTGCTGCCGCAACACTTTCATCCTCGGCGGACAAAGTTATAACGGCGGCAAGCGATCCCCGGCATTCGCTGCAATCTGCAAGATGAGCGAAGTAGGTAGGCCGGGCGGAATCCGGGACCGCATTTGCCGCAAAGGCCGCGATCTGATCTGCGTCGAGATGGCCTGCATCACCGAGCAGTACATCTCGCTTCAGGTGCGGCTGCCGCAGTAATGCGTCAATATTTTTGTCGAATCTCGGTTCCATCTCTATATATCGCCGGTGCCGCACCGCCTCTTTTGGAGGCATTCTACGGCGGTGCATTGGCACCGGCTCTTCCGCCAACTAAAGAACGCCGTGCAAGGCCATTTCTTGCAAAATAAAGGCCAAAACCGCCACCCCGACGAGTTTCTCCAGGCTAAAGCCGGTCTTTTCCGCGGCGTCCGCCAGGTATTGGTCGATCTCCGTCTCTGTCCAGCCGTGGCTTTCCCGAAGCTCCCGCTCGACCGACTTCCTGATCGCGGCCTGTACTCGCACCAGTTTCCGGCTGGCCGTTGCTTCGTGGTAGCCGAACGTCGCCGCAATGTCTCTTAATCTTAGATCATCGAAATAGTAAAGCTTTAGGATCAATCGATCCTCGGGTTCCATTTTCGCGATCGCAGTTTGCAGGGCCTCGTTCAGGTCCGCCCCCGCCTCTTGTTCAGTAAAGATCGTCTCCGGGTCAGTGCTGACGCTGACAAGCCCGTTGTCGGACCCGGCCGCTTCATTCGCCAGATTGTCCATCTCGCGGTCTTCTTCAACCTGGACAAGCTTCGCTTGCTTGCGGTATTGGTCGATCGCCAACTGTGAGACCACGGCACGAAGCCAACCTGCCAACGACCCGCGTCCCGAATAATATGCCAGCTTGCTCTTTTTGTTTCCTGCAGCGTCCTGCCTGAGTCCATACAACTCCGCCCATATCGAACTCGCCAGGTCTTCGGCATCCTCGTTGTTGGGTGAGATCTTTCGGGCAGCCGATTTGACCGTGGCGTCAAAGTTGGCGGCAAGGTCTTCCCAAGCCGCCTCATCGCCCTGTTCGCAAGCGATTATCAGGCAAAGGTCATCCGCCCGAACCTCATCGATAAACTCACGCACCTCCGTCCGACCCGCGTTCGGAGCATCCTTAAAGAGATATTTCTCGAGTGCTTTGTTAATGCGAGGCGCGACCACCTCACGGGTCAATCCGCGATTGTTCTCAGCACGTGAAACGAGGCGCTCGACGGCCTCTAGGATCGTGTCTGCGAATTTTTCGGATGGTGAACTCATCGGCGGATGACGAGCAGTTTAGCATTTATCTATTTGAGGCCGTAACACCTCGCAAGTTACTTCAAATGCTTGTGAAGAAATCTGATTATCTTGTAGCCGTCCAGGTAAACCCACGGTTTTTCGCCCAGTGTGTAGTGTCCGCACGGTATAGTGGCCTCGCTGTGCTTAATCTTATGGCGACGCAGTTCGTCCATTGTTTCCCGCGAAAGATGTACGGGGAAACTTAGGTCGTAAAGCGTATAAATGTACCGTTGGGGGCGATGGGGCTGGCCGGCCAGTTTGGGAAAATACGCCATCGGCGAAACCGGGAGCCAGCAGTTTCTAAGTTCGTCCAAGGTGATCTCATCCCCAAAACCCTCGCGTACGTGATAGGTCGAGAGGCCATGCCACACCACATCCGCCATATAGCCGGACACATGGTTGAAGACAGACGCATCGATCGCTTTATCATGCACGAACGAGAGAAAAGCGACGCACGACCCAATGCTGGTCCCGACAACGCCGATCTTTTCGTAACCCTCTTGCCGCAGCCATGCCACCGCCGCACGGGTATCGGCCACCGCCTGCCTTATCGATTGTATCGATCGCCCGACATTCGGCGATACAAGGTGATCGGCACGGTCATGTTCCGGCGGGGTTCTTTCTTCGTGATAGGGCAGCGTAAGCCGCAGTGCAGAGATCCCGACCTTATTAAAGAAACGTGCGAGTTCAAAATAGGTGCCGGCCTTGGCGTTCCAGTGCGGAAGTATTATCACCGCGGCACGCCGGTTCGTCGCATGCGGAAAGTACGCCCCATAGGACGTGTTGTTTTCCGCCGTCGGGGTCGTTATCGCACTGGGCCATTTTAATACCGAGATCTCTGTCTGCTCCGGTTGAGATCTCAGCTCGGCGGCATTCATTGACGCTGTAGAAGGGAAGAGCCGCGTCTCAAGGCTAAAATCGATGTTGCCGGGGAGTGCAAAATACTCATCGCTATTCGCGATCACATTACGAGTGTGTTCGGCGAAAAGTGCCCGCGGGTCTCCCCCGTTCACATTCTCGGTTATGAACTCCGCGCCCCACTCGAACGGGCGCACGACGCGGTTGTCGTTCAGCATCGCAAAATGCCGCTCTCGCTTGTGCATTATCCGTTTGAGCATAAAAAAGTTTGCGGGCCCCAAAAGCCCGCCGGTACCCACTTGTTTAATTGTAGCAGGCAGCCTATCTCTCGAGAATTCCCGATGTCGTGGCCGCGGCCTGTTCCGCGATCGCCGGGGAACGGGCCAGCACTTTCTCGTAAAAATCGATGTACTGCGGAATGATCTTCTCGGTGCTATAACGCTCGATCGCAAGGCGTCGTCCGCTGGTGCCGAAATCCTTCCGCAGATCGGCATCTTTGATCAGCCGCAGCGCGTCCTCACTCATCTTCTCGATATCACCCACGTCGCTGAGGTACCCGGTCTCACTGTCCGTTACGACCTCGGGTATCCCGCCGATTCGCGTTGCGATCACCGGCAGTTCACAAGCCTGCGCCTCGAGTGCCGCCAGGCCGAACGATTCCAGTTCCGAGGGGAGCAGGAAAAGATCGGAAACGCCCAGATAATCCGCGATATTCGCCTGTTTCCCGACAAACAAAGTATCCTCACGCACGCCGATCTGCTCCGCGTGATAAGCGACCGCCGAGCGTTCCGGCCCGTCTCCAACCATGACTAGCCGCGTGTTCGGAGCCTCCTTCTTGACCCGCGCAAAAATATCGACGCAGTCCGCTGGCCGCTTCACCGCTCTAAAGTTTGAAACGTGAACCAGTAACAGCTCGCCGTTCGGCGCCAGCTCTTCACGCAGCGGTGAATCCGTCAGCTTTACATAGTGCTGCGGGCAGATAAAGTTAGGGATCACCTCGACCTCGTCAAAATCAAAGGTCTCGATCGTCGCTTGCTTTAGGAACTTTGACACCGCCGTAACCCCGTCCGACTGCTGCAGCCCATAGCGCGTGATCGGCAGATAGCTTCGGTCCGCTCCGACCAACGTTATGTCGGTCCCGTGCAACGTTGTTATGACGGGCACGTAGCGTTTTTGCTTTATCGATTCGCGGGCGAGTATCGCACTTATCGAGTGCGGTATCGCGTAATGCACATGCAGCAGATCAAGCTTTTCGGCACGGGCCACCGTCGCCATCTTCGTTGCGAGAGCAAGGTCGTAAGGCTGATGCTCGAAAAGCGGATAGCTCATCATATCCACTTCGTGAAAGTGGATCCGTTTGCTCAACTCGGTAAGCCGGGAGGGAAGCACCGACGCGATGAAATGTACATTATGGCCCCGCTCGGCAAGGTCGCGGCCGAGCTCAGAGCCTACTATGCCGCTTCCGCCGTATGTCGGATAAACAGTGATCCCGATATTCATTAATCAAATGTTAGGTTTTGCCGCTCGAATAGTAAAGCCCTCGTCCCAATGCCGTCGTGTCCTATGATACCCTGTTGCAGCTATGGATATCGATAAATTTCGGGCAATGCCGAGGCAAGAGATCGACCTCAATTCCTTCCCCACGGATTTTACAGACGGCTACACCGACAGAACTGATGCGGTCGAGGATATGCGGAAAAATATCGAGCGCATGGCTGAGCTTCAGGAGATGCTCTATGCACAGGACAGCTATTCGCTTCTGATCATTTTTCAGGCAATGGATGCGGCTGGCAAGGACGGCGCGATCAGGCATGTGATGAGCGGCGTCAATCCTCAGGGATGCCATGTCGTTTCCTTTAAACAGCCGTCCGACGAGGAGCTTTCGCACGACTATCTCTGGCGCCATCAGAAGGCGCTGCCCGAGCGCGGCCGCATCGGTATCTTTAACCGTTCGCATTATGAGGAAGTGCTCGTCGTGCGGGTTCACCCGTCGATCCTGAATGCGCAGCATATGCCGCCCTCGGCCAAGAGCGACCCGGATATCTGGCAAAAACGTTTCGCCCACATCCGCGATTGGGAAAACCACCTTGCAGAGAACGGAGTTCACATTATCAAATTCTTTCTTGATGTTTCCCGTGACGAACAGAAAAAACGCTTTTTTGACCGGATCAAGGAACCCGAAAAGAACTGGAAATTCTCGATGAGCGACGTCAAAGAGCGGCAGCATTGGGACGATTATATGCAAGCCTACTCAGAAGCGATCGAGGCGACAACGACCGCAGCCTCGCCGTGGTTTATAATCCCCGCCGACAAGAAATGGTTTACCCGCCTAGCGGTCTCTGAAGTGATCGTTAAACGAATGGAGTCGATGGACCTGCATTTTCCCAAGGTTACCGATAAGCATCTGGCCGATATCAAAGAGGCAAAGTCGCAGCTCGAAGCGGAGTAGTCCGAACATTACGGCGGGCCCGCGCGTAACAAAATAAAAGGAGGATCTTCGATGTTCTGTCCCGAATGCGGACTAAATGACACCCAGGTAAATCAATTCTGTCGAGCATGCGGGGCCGATCTGCGCCCCGTTCGCCTCGCGGTTTCAAAGCCGGATCAGATAACCGCGTCTGCAGCCTCCGCACGAGATGAGATCGGCCGAGCATTTGCCGCCAAGATCCGGGAGTCCCATTCACCCGGTGACCTTGCAAAGATCGCCGAGAACGTGCTGCCCGAGGTAGAAAAGTTTCTTGAGTCACCCGAGGAGAAAAGGCTTCGCCGGCTTCGTAACGGCACGATCATCTCGTCAGTGGGGCTCGGTGCGGCCATCGCAATGGCGATCGTTGCAGTCTATCATCCTGAAAAGGATCTCATCTTTCTCGCGGGACTCGGGCTTGTAACGTTCTTTATCGGGCTCGGCTTCATTCTCAACGGCCTGTTTCTAAGCGTGCCAAAACGGGCATTACCTGAGGCTCTCAGCGACATGGAAGCTCAGGCCCCTCCGCAATTGCAAATGCCCGAGACTCATTGCGCCTCGGGCATCGTCGGATCCGTAACCGAGCACACGACCCGCGATCTAAAAGACAGCCCCATCGATCGATAGGGCCGCGATCATTATTTCACTTCAACGGTCAGCGATACCGACGCCTTTATCTCGATCGTGCCCGGCTCGATCGGCGTACTTGCCATTTCGGCCCGTGCATAAGCCATGTCCCTAACGGGTATCATCGTCGGCCCGCTCTCCGTAACGTTTAGGATCCTCACGACCTCAAGGCCCAGAGCCCCCGCCAGTGCATTAGACTTTTCGCGAGCCTGCTGGGCAGCTTCGCGAAGTGCCTGAGCCTTGACCGCGCGGTCGTCCTGAAGCGTAAATTGAAGCGATTGCACGCGATTGGCACCGGCTTTCGTTCCGGCATCGATAACCGTTCCGACCTTCGTCAGGTCATTGATCGTGATCCGCACGATGTTAGTCGCTGTATAGCCGGTCAACTCCGGCTCGCCGCCTTCCCGCGGATAGCGGTAGGTCGGCTGCAGCGTATAGCTCACGGTCTTTATCTCGGCACCGGCGATCTGAAGTGCACGTACAGCCGCCAGCGTCGCATTCAGCTTTTCAGCATTTTGCGTTACAGCCGCGTCTGAAGTTTCAGCCTGCGTCGTTACCCCTAGCTCGATCCTGGCCTGGTCCGGCTGAACGGCTACAGTCGCCTCGCCCGTCGTATTTATCGTTGGTGTCCGCGGGTGATGCTCCATCGACTGGGCACTCACGGAACCTGCGATCATCAACAATGCCGCAAACGCGGCGAATGTATTCAAAAGTTTCTTAGTCTCTATAATTTTCATAAACATAGTGGGAACCCCCTTTTCCGCTCTTAGAACGGCCGGGCCAAGAAATTCTTGCAGGGGTTCATCCGGATCGAATATAGCGTTTCGATCACCGGCGGGATATCAGCCTTAAGTTCGTCCCCGAATCCGATCCGATCCTGTTGCGGCCGTCAGCCTTTGCCTGGTAAAGATTTTCGTCGGCCCTCGTAAGCAGAGATGATACGGTATCGGACGGCCGCATCTCCGCAATGCCGAAACTCGCGGTCACGGGTATTCTCACGCCTTCATAAACAAAATACGAATTCTCTAGTGCCGTACGAAAATT
>DATHVL010000243.1:0-4389 GCA_035461325.1 Pyrinomonadaceae bacterium | reverse complement strand
CAAGCGATTCACCGACCTTGCCGAGCCCCTCGTTCGCTTTCGAAAGTTTGTCAAAAACACCCGATTGCCCCTGAGCAAAGTTGCCGACCATCAGCGCCTGGTCGATCCGCTTCCGGCCCAACTTCGCGGCCGCCTTTAATTCTTCCAGATCCGTATTCGCCGCGCACGATCCCGCCTTTCTGCGGATGTAAAGCCACGCGTCATCAAAGTTTTGACCCCAATCTGCCATTCTCGATCCTCCTGAGTTTGAAGTGAATAGAAGTCACACGGCCCGAGCGGCCGCTTCATCCTATACGCGGGAGATCGGTTGGGATCGTATCGCGAAAATACCACCAACCGGTTTCGGGAGCAAAACTGTATAAACTATTCGTAGCTGAGAGCTTCGACCGCGTCCAGGCGGGCAGCACGCATTGCGGGATAGAGGGCACCGAGAGCGCCTCCGAGAAGACCGACGACCAGCACTATCGAAAGCACCACCGGGCTAATTTCTACCTCGAGAGTCGTCACTTGATTCAAGGCCCATCGGGCAGCGAGGGTCAAAATAATGCCGACGATCACGCCGACAAAACTGATCAAAAGGGCCTCTTGTGTGATGGTCCAGCCGATCTTAACATTGCTCATCCCTAGCGATTTCATTATGCCGATCTGCCGCGTCCGTTCGGTCACAGTCGTGTACATTGTAAGCAAGATGACCAACGCGCTAATTACCGCGGCGATCCCGATAAAGACGTTCAAAAAGACGTTCATCGCAGGAAAGCCTGCCATGTAAAGCTCTTCGATGTCGGCGGTGCGGATGATCTGATTGTCAGGAAAGCGTTCCTGCAGCCGCAGGCCGACGTCATCGACCGTGTGTCCCGGAGCCACGGCGACGAGCACAGATGTGATCTTCCCGTCGGAACTCAACTGCCGCTGCATATCTTCGAGAGCGATCTTTAGCCGAGCCCCGCCGGCCGGTTCATAGGCCCCGACCACCGTGAATGGCCGGTCATAGATGGGCCACGTATCGCCGATCTTCAATTCTTTCTGCCGCTGAAAAGCCGTGTCGATTATCACTTCATCCCGGCCCGGGGTGAATTGCCGACCCTCCACGACCTTCAGGCCGGAGATGGCGGCATATTCCTCAAACCGGATGCCATCGATCGTCCGCTTGCCGGAATTGTTATCCGTAGCGTCGACCGAATTCTGCCCGATCCCGACCGCATCGGCAACGCCCTCCACGGTCTTGATCTCGTCCACTATAGTGTGATCCATGCGGAAAGAATCTGCTCCGCTGAGGCCTATCGCTCCAGACGCTCTGAAAAAAAGTTCCGCACCTACATTGGCTTCGCGGGCTGCCTGTTCGCGGATGGAGCCGTTCGCGAGGCCCACGGTGAATACGATCAAGAGCACGCCGACTGCGATGCCGACGATGCTGATGGCCGTACGCGCCGGCCGGTGAAACATGTTCGAGAGAACCAGGCTGTCCATTGTAGAAATCTATTGAGGCCGCGGTGCAGTCGAGTTAGAAACGCTATTCGTTGTCGCGACTTGCGGCTGGTCTTGCCCAAGCAGTTCCTCTGGCGGCTTCCAGCCCGCGGCGCGAAGCAGTTCCGTAGCGAAAGTGATGGGGATGGCCATGTTGACCGCGGTGTTTTCGGTGAAAACGCCGAAGTTTATCCCGATGACGCGGCCGGCCTGTCCAAAAAGCGGAGCACCCGAGCCGCCCTCGGCCGTCCGCGCGTCGTGCACGATGCGCCTCGCATCCAGGTCCGTTATCGCGCCTTGGGTCGTGAGAGGGACTATCTTCTTTGACTGAGCGAGAAAGTTGATCAGCGCCTGCCGCGAATTTCCAAATCGCGTGTTGATCGATTTCGCTTCGTCATCATCGACCATGGCCAGGAGTCGATCGGGGCCGTTGGGGTATCCCATCGTCACCACGGTCTTGCCCACGGTCGCTGACTGCGGGTCATTCTCGAGCGGCAAAACGGGTATCTCAGCCGGCAGCTCTGACGTGACCGAAGCAACGGCGATATCTTCGCGGCTCGAGATCCTCTGAACTTTCAGCGGATAGGGCTGGGGCATATTAGGGAAGTAGATGACCAGCCGTTTGATCCGTGCCCGCCCGTTCGAATCACGCATCATCAGCTTTACGTTGTCGTCCTCGGTCCAGGGCTGCAGCACGTGACGATTGGTCACGATATAGCCGCCGCCCACGTGAAATCCGGTGCCGATAAAATCATACTCGACCGGGCTTCCGCCGCCCTGTGTGGTTAGCTGCGAGGCCGGGCCCGCATCCATCGGGAGCATATCCTCGGACGGCGGAGCGTACTGCATCGCCTGAAGGTCATCCGGGTCCGGATACCGCAGCACGCGGCCGCTCGAACGCTCGACCAAATCATACACACCGACGATCAGGCATACTCCTGATCCATACTCGACCCGGATATTTTGTGCGAGCGATTGTGCCCGCAGCATTTCTTTGTTGGTCTGCTCGAGCGTGCCGAGCTGGTCGCTGGCCATCCCGAGCTGGTTCTCGAGCCGGCCGATCATCGATTGCTGGATCTCTGCCTGTTTGCGGCTCGCCTGCAGTTCCGAAGAGACCGAATATCCGAGATAAAGTACCCCGGTCAAAAATCCGATCGACAAAACAAGGATGATCGCCTTCGTCGTCCAGCTGATCTCGCGAAGCAATTCGCGAGTGAACTCACGCAGAAAAGCCTTTGCGTCGTCGCGTTCCGGCGAAGCGGCTGCATCCAACGCGGCTTCCGCGATGAACGGAGCGACCTGAGTATCGCTGCGATTTGTGGTGATGAGCGAGGGCTTTTGTGCGAGGGCAAAGAATGCGAAGGAGATATCGGTCTCGCCGACCTCGAGCACGTCGCCGTCGGCGATGGCTATGAAGCGGCGCAAGGGGCGGCCGTTGACCGTCAGGCCAAGAGCCTGATCAAAATCGGTGACACGATAGACACCCTCGGTGTCCTCCAGCCGCAGCCAAACGCCAGTCGCTTCGAGCTGTTTGGTGTGGATCTGAAGGTCACAGGTCTCATCTGAACCGATGCTCAGCAGGTCTTCTGAAAAGAACTCGGTTCTTTTCTCAGACCCGACCGAAATGTGAATGATTATGCCTTGAGCCATTTCCGGGTAAACGCCAAGTTTACTCAACTAACGATTTTACCATAAAGCTAATCTACTTCGATGCAAGCTGCCTGCGATTCGTGGCACAATATCACTATGGCCGAAAGGAAGTTCATTACCGACCGCGATCAGCTCGAAAAGCTGGCCCCGATGCTGAAAGCGCCGATAAAACGGCACGTTTTCGTGTGTACGGGGAAGTCGTGCTCGGCGGTCGGGGCCGAAGATGTTAAGAAGGAATTCACCCGGATACTGGAAGAAAAGGGCCTAAGGCAGGGAAAGGAATCAAAAGGCCGCAACCCGGTGGGCGAGGTGCTGCTGACCGAGTGCGGTTCGATCGGGTTTTGCTCTGTCGGCACGGCCGTGATGGTCTATCCGGACGGTACGCTTTATGGCCAGGTGACCGCGGCCGACGTGTCCGAGATCATCGAGAGCCACATAGAAAAAGGCGAACCGATCGCCCGGCTCGCCCTTATTCAACTTGATCGTGACAAACCTATTTGATCGCGATCACCTCTAGATATTCACCCCGCGCACGGGTTGTGCCGTCGGTCGCCTGATTGTTCGTTGCCCAAAGGTCGACCATGTCGGACGTGAGCGCCTCCTGATCCTCCTCGCTGATCGTCTTGAAAGTCATTACGGTAGGGCCGAAATATGTTTTGAAGAATTCGACGACGCCCTCGGGCGGGAAGTCGAATGTCATTTCCGCGATCCGCGCGGTGGTCTTAATGTCGGAAACGCCCGCGAGCCGTTCGCGCACCACCTCCGGGTCGCCCCATTGCACCGGCGGCGGCATATTCGGCGGCGGCAGGTATTTGGTCGAGAGCTTGAACATCTGCCCGGTAAAACCCGTCGGCGTCCAATTTGCCATGGCGATCGTACCGCCGGGCTGGCAGACCCTGATCAATTCGCTTGCGGTGACCTCGGGCCGCGGGCAGAACATCGCTCCGAACATCGACATCACGAGGTCGAAGGTGTTGTCCTCGTAGGGCATCGACTCGGCATCGCCCTGCTCAAATTTGATCTCGAGGCCGGTCTTCGCCGCCCGCCTCTTGGCCGTGTTCACGAGGTTTTCGGCGATATCGATCCCCGTGACCTCAGCCCCTCTTTCCGCAGCAAGCAGGGCCAAATTGCCGCTGCCGCAGGCAACATCAAGCACCTTCATCCCTGGCTTGATCTCTAACCCACCGACAAACTCCCTCGCGGCCTGTTCGATATGCTGAGCGACCTTAGAAAAATCGCCGGCCTCCCACATCGTCTTCAATCGCGATTTCAACG
>DATHVL010000242.1:0-6113 GCA_035461325.1 Pyrinomonadaceae bacterium | reverse complement strand
ACGCGATAGCCGTATGCACCGACACGCGTCGCTTCGATAGCTTTTTCAGCCTTGTCATAACCGGTCACGATAATGATCTCGGTTTCGGGCGAGATCATTTTGGACTGGCGGACCATTTCGATACCGTTAATATCCGGCAGGTTGAGGTCGGTCAGTATCACGTCAAAATCAGTTGACTTGGCATGCTCAAGACCCTTTGCCCCGGTCTCAGCCGTGACCACATCGAAGCCTTCTGACTTTAGCTGAAAGGTCAGAAGTTCCAATGTGATCTTGTCATCATCGATTACGAGCGCTGTGTTCGACATAAAGTACAGATAAAAAGAGCGTAGGCGGCCCGCCTAAAAGAGATCATCAACAGAAAAGCCGGCCGCCCATGGGGGACGGCCGGTATTAACTTTCACTTATCGGTCGTCTGAAGAGCGCCTGCCGAGCAGAAGTCCGAGAACGAGTCCGAAGAGGCCGGCAATAGCAAGGCTGATCTCGGGCTTTCGAACAACCGTCTCGCGAATATCCTGACCCGCTTTTCGGAGATCAGCGTCACGAATATACTCGGACGCACCCGAAATAGCGTCGGCGGCCCGATGGCCGACCTTATTAGCTTTCTCGATGGACGACAGTGCGATGTCGTGAACCTTTTCAGCGCCGGTTTCGAGGTAGCTGGTGGTGGAGTCCGCACCGGTGTGCAGCTTCTCACCAGCGTTCGAAAGGCTCTCGGCAACCGAACGCTTCATTGTTGCAGCGGTTCCGGCGGCTCCGCCTGCAATATTCTCTGCGGATGATGCGGCCGATCCAGCGGCGTTTTCCGCCGTATTGCGTGCTGCGGACGCCAGGTCTTTCACGTTAGAGGTGAAATCGTTTTGATCTTGATTGTTCGCCATAGTAATAACTCTCCTTGTAAGTCGATTTTTTTAATAGCGGGAGCAAACACCGTGCCAGTAGCCTACGCACTCAACCCATTGATAATATGGGGGTGACAGGATACCTCCGGAACTATTCCCAAATCTTTAATGTATTATTTTAGAACATTACAGAGGCAATTGAAAGTCCAAATTAATTTATTCGAAACCAAACACCAGGTGTGTTTGTTAACAGTACAACCGGCAACCGGGCCGAATCAAAGGGTTTAACGCCAAATGCTGCCGTTAATGGACTTAAGCCTCCGGCCGAGCTTTCGGCACGGTTCTTGAATGTTCCGTGGTTAGGTTCGACTCTCTATGAGTTCGAGCCGTCGAATCTTGGAGGAATAGTTATGTTGGAGACAATCATCGTAATTGTATTAGTTTTATGGCTTCTTGGCCTTGTGGCCGGGCAGACATTTGGTGGGATCCTGCATGCTCTGCTGCTGGTTGCACTTGTAATTTTTGTTATCAGGCTGTTAACCGGCAGGAGAGCTGTTTAGCAGATAAGCTGTCCATAGTTAATTGACACTGTGGACAAATAGTTTATTTGTTAGAATAGACCTCGAATTGATTCGAAAATTCGAGGTCATATTTTTTATATGAGCGCGAGTCCGAGTATTAACATGGCCGATTCGTTCCAAGGAACAGAAACTGAGATCGCTCCTGAATCGTTCCTGACGGAACTTTTCGACCTATTTGGTACGCTCGACGCCGAGGGGCGAGTCATTAAGATCGCAGGCCGAATTTTTGAATTGACCGGTACCGACCCGGAGCTGCTTACCGGACAAGTTTTATCAGAAACGGTTTTTTGGCAGTCATCCAGAACTACAGCATCAGCGTTAAACTCCGCTATCGCCAAGGCTGCCGGCGGCGAGAAAGCAGATCTAGTTATCGATTACCGATTGGGCGTAGGACGAAAGGTCCCCCTGGACATGGCTGTCCTGCCTTATCCCGGTTCCAACGGGAACAATATCTTTGTTTGCGGCCGACAACTGTCACAAGAAGGCGCCAATGTTACGCAGAAATCGGTCGAAAGTGAGCAGCTCTTGAATGCGGCGGAGAATGCCGAGATCGGACTCTGGTACTGGGATTTTAACGCCGAACGCATTCATTCTACGCGACAATGCAACGAACTGCTTGGACTGCCCTCCTACGAGTCACTCTCGTTGGAGAACGTGATGGGGACAATACATTCCGATGATCGGGCCAGGGTAAGCAGCTTTTTAAATGAATCGCGAAATCGGGGCACAAAATACGAAGAAGAGTTCCGAGTGGTGACATCGGACGGCGATGTCGAATGGATAGCAGCGGAGGGCAAATCGCTGTTGGACATTGAGGGCCGACCGGAACGCATGATGGGAATCCTGAGGCGTGTCACGGAGCAAAAGACCGCTGCCGAGGAATTGTCCCGCGTATATGACCGCGAAAAAAAGGCACGCGACGAGGCTGTTGAAGCCAATCGCGCAAAGGATTTCTTTCTCGCATTCGTTTCACACGAACTAAGAGCACCGCTTAACGCCATTCTCGGGTGGTCAAAGATCCTGCTAACAAAAGAGGTCGACGACGAGACGCGAAAGAATGCGCTTGAGACGATCGAGCGCAGCGCCCGAGTCCAGACAAAGTTGATCAACGATCTGGTGGATTCGGCACGTGTGGCCTCGGGCAAGCTAAGGCTCGAATATCGGCCGACGAATCTTGTAGACCTTGTGCGGGGGACATGGCAAGCGCACAAACCTGCGGCTGAAGCGCGCGAGATCACTCTCGATTTTCGAGCGGAGTCAGCCGGCATCACGGTCTTTGGCGACGCCAACCGGCTGCAGCAGGTATTCGGTAACCTTATTTCGAACGCCATCAAATTTACGCCGGAGGGCGGCCGCGTCCTGGTCGAAACCGGCAGCGCGGGGGCGGCCGCGGTCGTAACGATCAGCGATACCGGGCGAGGGATAAGCCCGAATGCACTTCCGAATATTTTCCGACAGTTTTCGCAGGGCGATTTTGAGGAGCACAGGAGCAGTTCAGGGCTTGGACTGGGCCTCTCGATCGCCAAGATCCTGGCGGAACGGCACGGCGGAACGATCGAGGCGACGAGCGAGGGGGTGGGCAAAGGCTCTAAGTTCACGGTTACGCTGCCACTGACGGAAGACGTCGAACGGGCCCCGATCACCAAGACTCCGGCTCGCGCGCCGAAGTTCAAACCGTTGGACGGTTTCAAGATAATGGTCGTAGAAGACGATCCGGATTCGCGCGAGGTGCTTCAGTTATTTTTGGAACAGTCGGGAGCGGGCGTCAAGAGTGCGAGCAATGCGAAAGACGCGTGGGAAATGCTTGTCACGGAGGGCTCTTTCAAACCGGACCTGATAGTCTCAGATCTCGCGATGCCTGAAGAGGACGGGTATTCGCTGATGTCGCGAATCCGAGCGCTCCCCATAGAAGCGGGAGGCAAACTTCCGTCGATAGCGCTAAGTGCCTTCACGACCGAAGAGAGCCGTAAAAAGGCTTTCGACTCGGGGTTTCAACTCTATTCGTCGAAGCCGTTCGACCCGGACCAACTGATCTCTCAGATACGTCAATTATTGGTCGATACCGGAGCGGAATAATCATTCAGTGAATCTCGACTCGATCCGGCCGTCGATGCGGTTGCCGTGGATCGCGGTGAGCCGCGGATAGGTTTCAGCGACGGGTTCGAGCAGGTCGGCTTCGAGCAGCATCTCTGCCTCTTTAATGGCCGTTACACTTCCCTCTATCTCCATGAACAACCCGAACGGAAGCAGGTCGATGACGACCTCGGCTG
This sequence comes from Pyrinomonadaceae bacterium, assembly GCA_035461325.1. Taxonomy (GTDB): domain Bacteria; phylum Acidobacteriota; class Blastocatellia; order Pyrinomonadales; family Pyrinomonadaceae; genus OLB17. The sequence continues at coordinate 2,423 of DATHVL010000242.1, read as the reverse complement.
AGCGAAACTGCCATTTGCGGCGTCGCTTTTCATAAACGAGCACCGGTTCAAGACCGAGACTTTTGAGGATCTGAGACATCGCTTCGGAATCAGCGACGCCGGTCTCGAATTCGATCTGCTGTTTGAGATCGGAGAGCCCCGGCAGGCGGCGTTTAAAGGTCAAGACGGTGCGATCGCCGACACGCCTAATGCGAACGATGGCGGACTTCCCTGCCAGGTCAGGGCTGCTGAAGATGATATTCTCTTCCTCATCCTCACCTTTCGGTTCGGCACCGAATTCCTCCAGAGCAGCGGCGATGCGATCCGCATCTCCCTCACCAAGACGGTATTTCTTTTCGATCTCGGTCGCCATAGGAATCAAGTTTGGCGGATCCACTTCCAGATCTCGGGCAAGGTCGCGCGTTTGCCGTACATCAGCATGCCGACACGATAGACGCGTGACGCGAGCCACACGAGGCCGGCAATGGCCAATCCGTTGATGAGGATCGACAAGGCGATCTGCCAGAACGGCGGTGTTTCGGCAAGAATGCGGACGGGCATGGTTATCGGTGCAAAGAAGGGAGCGATGGACGCCCAGAATGCGAGGGTCGAGTTGGGGTCGCGAATGACCGCGAAGCTCAAGTAAAAGCCGATCAGCAAGAGCATGATGGGCGGGAATGCAAATTGGCCGCCCTCCTGAACACTCGTCACTACCGAGCCGATGAGGGCAAAGATCGATGCGTAGATGAAGAAGCCCAGAAGGAAGAAAATAAGGAAGTAGACGATCATAAGCGGCGATATCGCGGGGATGGATCCTGATATGGCCGCGAACTCCGGCTGGAGCGCGATGAACCCGACCAGGATCGCGGCCGATGCCACCCATATTCCAAGCTGGGTGAGCCCGGCGAGCCCTACTCCGACGAGTTTGCCGAACATAAGCTCGAAGGGCCGTGCGGATGAGAATAGTATCTCGGCGATCCGCGTCTCCTTTTCTTCGACGACGGCACCCATGATGGCTTGGCCGTATATAGCCAGCGTGATGTAGATCATGAGGCCGATAATAAAGGATGCGATCCAGACGCCGGCGCTGTCTTTCTCTTCGCCGCGTTCATCGATGCCGCGGGCGTTGAGCGTAACGTTTCGGCTAAGTTCATCAAGGCGAGCCTCGCTTATCTCTGCATCCGCCAAACGCTGTGAGCGGACGGCGGCGTTAAGAGCGTCCCTGAACGAATCGTTGGTGATGATGTCGCCTGCTTTACGCGAGCGGAATTCATAAAGGGCATCGGGGTCGCCGTAGTTATCGGGGATGATGAGGAACGCGTCGATCTCGCCGGCGGTGACCTTTGCCGCGAGTTGCGTGCGGAGATCGGCGGGGGACATCGTGCCCGTTTCAAAATCCTGAAAAACGAAACGCTCGCCCATTTGTTGTGACGCGAGTTTGAGCTGATCTTCCTGGGACGGGGAGACGTTTTCAAGAGATTCTAAGGCAGCGCGGCGCTGACGCTCGGCTACCCTGTCCGCGGAGAGATTTTCCCGCAGGCGGGGTGCGATCTTGCCCGAAGGGTCGACAACGGCGATGCGGGTGGGTTCGCCCTTAATCGAAAAAATCAATGCCGGTACGACTGCAAATCCCACAGCGAGCAGAGGCAGCAGCAAGGTCCCGACAAGGAACGACCACTTGAGTACGACCTTTCGATATTCGTGCCTGACGACGGCGAGGAATTTATACATATTCGGGCCGTGCCGCTCCTTTCACTTTTTCAATGAAAATATCGTTCAAGCTTGGTTCGACCTGCTCGAATTTGGAAACGGCTACGCCGGATTCCACCAGGCGTCGGAGCAGTTGGTTCGGAGTAATGCCGTCGGCAAGATGCAGTTCCTGCCCGTCGGAGTGAGTCACGATATTCTTGACGAGTGCGGGGTCACCGATAATGTCATGGGCACCGGTTCCCCGGAAGGCGATCATGTTGTCACCGTAGCTGGATTTGATCTCCCTGAGGCTGCCGGCTACGACCTTTTGGCCGCGATTGATAAGGAGAATGTCGTGGCACAGGCGTTCGGCTGTTTCCATTAGATGCGTAGAAAATATGATCGTCTTTTCGGCGGAACGGAACTCCGCGAGAACGTCGATCATAAAACCGACATTTACGGGATCTAGGCCTGAAAAAGGTTCATCGAGGATAAGCAGATCGGGGTCGTGAAGGACCGTGGCGATGAACTGGATCTTTTGCTGCATCCCTTTGGACAGATCCGTCGTTTTCTTGTGCTTCCATTCGGAAAGGCCCATGCGTTCGAGCCAGTGATCCATTCGCTTGTCTGCTTCGGCACCGCCGATGCCCTTGAGGGCAGCGAAGTATCGGAGCTGGTCGGAGACCTTCATCTTCTTATAAAGGCCCCGCTCTTCGGGCAGATAGCCGATGCGGTTCTGGAGGCCGGAGGACATT
>DATHVL010000241.1:0-3457 GCA_035461325.1 Pyrinomonadaceae bacterium | reverse complement strand
TGTCAGCGGCGAGGCGTAATAGCCTTCGCGGCTTCTTACGGTTAGACGCGGTAAACCGCGCGGAGGTTTGACACGAACTCGAACCTTTCTCCATTTTCCGTCAGGTTCAAAATCCGTTGGGGTGTAGCCGACCGAGTACTGATGGCGAAGCTCGAGAGCGATCCGCTCAAAGATCTCATCCATTTCGATCGCAGAACTAGGATAGAAAGACTTACCGCCTGTTACTGACGCAAGTTCGTCCAGGAATGCCTGTCCTTGCATTCCCACCGCGCTTGCTGCGTCTCCGCCGTCAAGAATGCCCACGCCATAGGTCACGACGTCGGATTCCTTCATCAGGCGCCTGACCTCGTTAAAATTGTACCGTGAAGAGTTATCCTGGCCGTCACTTATTACTAGCAGTGCCTTTTTCTGATGGGCTCCCCGTGTTACCCGTTCGATCCCGAGATAGACCGCGTCGTAGAGCGCTGTGTTCTTGCTGGGCTGGACCAGGGTGAGTTTGCGGATAACGGCCTCACCGTCTCGGGTGCGGTCCATCAGCAATTGGGCCCGGCTGTTGAAAGCGATCAAAAAGTACTCGTCCGACGGGTGGCTGGAGTTGATAAATCGCTCAAGCGCCGTGCGTGCCTTGTTGATCTTGTCGCCGCTCATCGACCCAGACACGTCGAAAAGGATACCTACCGAGACAGGAGCATCGCTGTCACTAAAGAAAGTGATCTCCTGCTCCTTGTTGTTGTCAAAAATGGTGAAATTGTTTTTGGTGAGCCCCGAAACGTATCGGCCGTACAGGTCGGTGACCGTCAGTGTAAGGGTGACGAGATCGGTCTTGATCCGGACCGGGCGGTTCGGATCGTCCTCAGGCGGCGTCGCTTCCGGCTCCTGACCAAATCCCGCGAACGAGAGTAATCCGAAGATCGTGAGGAAAAAAACGACGCGCACCGGATAAAAACTGCATGGGACGGTTATTCCGGCACGGTTCATAAAGGCTCCTGGATTAGATTGACTTCAATTCTAAAGGACAAAGACAACTTCCGCAAGATATTTCTGTGATGAGCTTTCCCCTCCGCGGGTTGTTTATTACGCTTTCAATAGCAACCGATGCAACAAATTTTTATCGGCGTCGTGTTATAATTCGGACACCGGATCCACGGGGCGCCTGTTTAATTGTGTTCGCCGGCCGCCTCATCCCGGATTCGTCATACCAGATATTCTATGGCCGAATTCATTTGCCGCCTGGGAACGCCGTCCGGCGAAATAATTACGCGCATTGTTGAGGCAGCCGGTGCCGGCGATGCGAAGTTTCAGCTCGAGCAGGAAGGCTTTCGAGTATTCTCGGTCGCTTCCGCCTCGGGCGGCGTCCGCTCGGCTCTTGCCTTGGGCGGCGGTGCAAAGCGTGTAAAACAGGCCGACTTCCTGATGTTCAACCAGCAGCTCTCGGCATTGCTTAGGGCAGGAATTCCGGTGCTTCAGTCGATAGCACTGCTGCGTGCACGCTCGCCGTCGCCGACACTGCGTGACGTCCTCGCAAGCGTCGAAGAGAAGATCAAAAGCGGCGTCTCGCTTTCTGAGGCGTTTGAAGCCCAGGGCATTTTTCCCAAGATCTATACGGCATCGATCTATTCCGGTGAAAAGAGCGGAGCGCTCGACGCGGTTCTTTTGCGCTATGTCGACTACCTGCGGCGAAGCGTAGGCCTGACACGCAAGCTCCGTGGGGCACTAGCCTATCCCGCATTTCTACTTGCCGCCTCCGGGTTCATGATCGCGTTTCTAACGCTTTATATCGTTCCGCGGATGTCGGACCTCTTTAAGGGCCTGAGCGCGAACCGCGGCCTGCCGACCATCACATTGGTCGTTCTGGCCATTTCCAACGCCGTCGCTAACAATTTCTGGTGGCTCATCCCGATGCTCCTGGTCCTGTTCTTCGGGCTGTACATCTGGCTCAGGACCGATAACGGCCGGCTTATTCTGCACCGATTTCTGCTAAGGCTCCCGGTCGTCGGGGTCCTTATCCGCCAAATGGCGACCGCCCAGCTTGCACGTTCGCTTTCGACGCTGCTTTCCGGCGGTATCACGGTCCCGGATTCTTGGGAGATCGCGTCACAGGCCCTTAACAATCTCGAACTTCGCCGCCGTAGTGCCGAGGTCCATCATCTGATACGTGAGGGCCGCGGTTTTTTAGACTCGCTTGAACAGGCCCATTGGATCCCCGAACTCGCTCTCGACATGATCGGCATCGGCGAAAAGTCGGGCAGCCTGCGCGAAATGCTCGACGAGGTCGCGACGTTTTATGATGCCGAGGCCGAGGTCAAGCTCGAGCAGCTCACGACGCTAATGGAGCCGCTTATCCTCGTAATAATGGCGCTCGTCGTCGTTGCGATACTCCTCGCGATCTATTTGCCGATCATCGATACCATCTCGGCGGGGCCAGCGGCCGGACGCTGACGTAAACAAAAATGAATAAAGAAGTAACAGACGTCGCACACGAAAAGAACGTTTCGTCCCCCAAGATCGAACTATCGGACTTCATCGAGAATGAGCCGCCCGAGGTCGTCGAAGCAAAGCAGCTAGCCAAGCGATATCGCTTGCCTTATATAGACCTGCTTCCGCCGGACGCGCCGTCCCCGATCGATTACGAGGAACTAGCGTCGATCCCGGTCGAGATGATGCTCCGCAACCATTTCGTACCTCTAAAGCGCGAGGGCAGGAATCTTCACGCGGCAATGGCCGACCCCACCAACCTCGAACGGCTCGATGAGATGGAGAACGCGCTTAATGTCCGGATCGTCCCGTACATCGCAACGCAGGGGGCGATCGACGTCGTTCTAAAAAAGGGTGATGCAACGCAGCGGGTTCTTCAAGAGGCTGCCTCCGGCTTTAAGATCTCGCTCGTCAAAGAAACCGAACATGGCGAAGAGGTGCTCGACCTCGACCGTCTGGCGACGGATTCCGATATGTCGCCGATCATCAAGCTCGTCGACACTATCATCTATAACGCGATGGAATCGCGCGCCTCAGATATCCACATCGAGGCCGGCGACCGCGACGTCCGCGTCAAGTTCCGCATCGACGGAGCACTCTACTCAAAGGTGGACCCGATCGATATCGCCTATCACCAGACGCTGATCTCGCGTATCAAGGTTATGTCGGAACTCGACATCGCCGAACGCCGCATTCCTCAGGACGGCCGCTTTCGTGTGCGTTACAAGGGCCGTACGGTCGACTTCCGTGTATCCATACTGCCCGCGGCCTATGGCGAGAATTGTGTTATCCGTATCCTCGACAAAGAGCAGATCTCGGAGGAATTTAAGAACCTTTCGCTCGACGTCGTTGGCTTCGACCCTGACGATATCCGCCGTTTCCGAATCTACATCAAGGAACCGTACGGCATGGTGCTGGTTACCGGGCCCACCGGCTCCGGTAAAACGACCACGCTTTATGGCGCGCTCAACGAGATCCGCAA
>DATHVL010000240.1:0-6361 GCA_035461325.1 Pyrinomonadaceae bacterium | reverse complement strand
TTGCTCTTCGACATCCAGCCCCCTGATAAACATCGACATCAGCATCGCCGACGACTGGTAATCAGCCCATTCACCGGCCGACACAACCGAGACCAATGCGTCGAGCCCATCGCGGGACAAGCTCTTGCCGTCGCGTTTTTTGGCTATAATTTCTTGCGGACGCATCGTTTGGACAAAATGAAATGGCTGCCAAAGTTTCGCACAGCGGCAGCCGAAAAGTCTAATTGTTTCTATTATTTTACCGCCGTTCAAGCAGCACAACGGCCTCTGCGCGTATCGCCTCACGCCTGCCTATCGCATCCACACCCTCGCCGGTTTTGGCCTTAACGCTGACCCGTGCGATCTCGATGCCCAACAGCTCTGCCAACCGGCCGCGCATCTCGTCGATATACGGCCGCAGCTTTGGCGACTCGAGGCTGATCGTCGAATCCACATTGGCCACCGAGTAACCCGCCTGATGTGCGAGTTCTACTGCCTTTGCAAGAAAAACCGAGCTGTCGGCATCCTTCCATTGCGGGTCCGAGTTCGGAAAATGCGCTCCGATGTCACCCAATGCCAGTGCCCCCAACACCGCATCGGTCACCGCGTGCAGCAGCACATCGGCATCCGAATGCCCCACGGCCCCTCGGTCGGAATCGATCCGCACGCCGCCGATCACCAGCGTATTGCCGGCCTCAAGCCTATGAATGTCATTGCCAAAGCCGATTCGCATCAGTCCGCGTTCCCCTCACGAAGGAAATGCTCCGCGACAGCAAGGTCCGCGGGGAAGGTGACCTTAATATTCTTCGAATTGCCCGGGACTGCCTCAACCGGGATGCCAAGTTGCTCGACCAAAAAGCACTCATCCGTCGCCTGCTCCAGCGATTCCGCTTCATCAAAAGCCCGCTTTAAAATGTCGACCCTGAACGCCTGCGGCGTCAATGCCCGCCGCAATTGCCGGCGGTCGAGCGTCCCGACAACCAGATCGCCGTCAACTTCCTTTATCGTGTCCGCGATCGTCCCCACGAGGCAGGCTGCTCCCTTTTCACGGGCCTTTGCGATGGTCCGTTCTATCTCATCGCCGGTCACCAGCGGCCGGGCCCCATCGTGCACGGCGACCACCTCCGTCCTCGCGTCTAACGCAGCCATTCCGTTCGCAACTGATTCGGCACGCAGCCTTCCCCCGGCGACGATCTTTTTGATCTTATGAAACCCGTACGGCTCTATCATGGCGTTAAACGCCGCAACCTCTTCCACGGCGACAACGACGATAACCTCATCGACCGCCGAACACGATTCAAACCGCCCGATCGTGTGAACGATGAGCGGTTTGCCGTGTATCTCGATAAATTGTTTTGGCCTCGCGGGGTCGAGCCGTGTCCCGATCCCGGCTGCAACGATAATTGCGGTGTTCATCGCTTATGCCGGGCCGGTTAATCCAGCTCCTCGATTATGGTAGATTGCCTCAGTTCACGCGTGGCCTTTCGAAAGCCCATCGACCGCGAATCGTGTATCGCAACATTCCCCTCGTGGTCTTCCTTTTCTTCCCACAGCCTGCCGAAGATCATCTTGCCCGCCGTCGTCTGCAGCACGCTTGTCACCGAAATGTCCGCGGTCTTGCCGATCAGCCTGCGGGCGTTGTCGATAACGACCATCGTGCCGTCGTCGAGGTAGGCGACGCCCTGATTATATTCCTTGCCCTCTTTCAGGACAAAGACACGCATCGCCTCACCCGGCAGGACCACCGGCTTTAAGGCGTTGGCGAGCTCGTTAATATTCAGCACTGCAACACCGCGAAGCTGTGCCACCTTGTTAAGGTTAAAATCGTTCGTGACGATAACGGCCTCAAGCTGTTTCGCAAGCTCGATTAATTTAAGGTCAACCTCTTTCACATTCGGAAAGTCGGTTTCGACGATCTGTATGTCGAGTTTGCTGTTGTTCCTCAGCCGCTGAAGCATGTCGAGCCCGCGCCGGCCCCGCTGTCGTTTAGACGAATCCGCAGAGTCCGCCACCTGCTGCAGTTCGCCCAAAATAAAGTTCGGAATGATCAGACTGCCGCTCAAAAAGCCCGTCTCCGCAACGTCCGCGATGCGGCCGTCGATGATCACAGAGGTGTCGAGCACCTTGAAATCTCGCTTGACGTTCTTGTCATGAAATATGCCGCCCAGAGCGGTGAGGTCGAGGTAATCGCCTTTTGCGGCACCGACCATCAGCCCAACGTAACCCATAAAGAAAGCCAGGGTTATCGTCATAAAGGTCTGAACTTCCGCCGAGACCGCCGCCTCTTTTTGGATCGAAATAAGAATGCCGATCAAAAACGCCCCTGTGATCCCGAGTATCGAACCGATGGCCGCTCCAATAAGAGTTTTTAGCGAAGCACGCCTAACCCGCATTTCAAAAGCGATCATCATGCTCGCGACCAGCATACCGAGAACGCCGGAGAGCGCCCGCCGCGACATCTCGTCCATCGCTCCGAGTTTATTCGTGTGGGCCATCGGGTTAAGCAGAAACCCGACAACGGCCAAAAGGCCGATAAATGCTATTCGAATGATGAGGACATCCATCTTCATTGGTAAAATTTTAACACGAACCTATAAGTAATGTAATGAATTTGTTGCGGCCGCTCAGCCCGTCAAGCCCAGCGTTTCGCCCTGTACCGCCTTTGCCTCTGACGATAATAGATAGAGAACAGTTCTTGCGATATCATCGGGCGCGGCCGCATCCGAACCCTTGGGTGTAACTGCGTTCACCCGGAAATTACCCGACAGTGCCGCCGCCATCGAACCGGTCATCGCAGCCACCGCAGCGTGCAGGATCGCATTTGCCACGTCGTCCGGAACAGGCATGACGCCGCTTAATACATTGACTATCCGCGCCCGCGGACGTTCTTTCATCCACGGATACGCGGCCTGAATGATCGAACAAGCCCCAATGATCTCGCGATCCATTAGCTCCCGTATGTCATCCGCAGTAGTTTCAAGAAACGCCGATTCGCCGCCGTATTTCAGGCAGTTGATAAGAAAGTCGATCCGCTCGAAACGCTCCGCTGCTTTGTTTACCAAGTCCCTCGGCCCATCGGCTGAACCGGCGTCCCAAACAACTGATGCGGCCAATGTGCCAAGCGACTTCAACTCCTCGATCGCACTGTCCGGCTCCGAGCCTCCCGGTTCGCCCACTATGACATATGCTCCGTTTAGCGCTAATTGCAGCGCGACAGCCCGGCCGACCGGAGAGGTTCCGTCGGTGATCAGCGCAACTTTTTCTGCGAATTGGTGAATGCTGTGTGTGGACACTCGCTATTATATTGCCATAAGCAATGCCAATGTTGCACACCACAAGTGCAAAAGGGGCGTTCCGGGCGCCGATGGTGTAAAATCGGCTTCATCGATCTATGGCAAAACAACCCTCTACCATCTTTGTTTGTCAGAGTTGCGGCGGCCAGGCCCGCAAATGGCTTGGCCAGTGCCCCGACTGCAATGAATGGAACACGCTCGTTGAAGAGCGTTTCCGTCCCGCCGCCACGAACGGATCATTCTCCGGCCCGCGCGTTCGCGGCAATCCGCCCGTATCTTTCACCGAGATAGAGTCACAGGATGATGCCCGCTCCCCTTCCGGCATGGAAGAACTTGACCGCGTCCTCGGCGGCGGCATCGTCGCGGGCTCGCTGGTCCTGATCGGCGGAGCTCCGGGCATCGGTAAATCGACCCTGGTGCTGCAGATGGCCGAGCGGCTCTCAGCGGGTAACAGGCGTGTCCTTTATATTTCCGGTGAGGAATCCGAAAGGCAGATAAAGATGCGCGGCGAACGCCTCGGCCTCTCAGCCGAAAATGTTTACATTCTGCCCGAGACCAATCTGCAGGCCGTTATGGTCGAGACAGAACGGCTCCGGGCCGAGCTGCTCATCGTTGATTCGATCCAAACCGTATATAGCGACTCGATCGAATCGGCCCCCGGCAGTGTCTCGCAGGTACGCGAGGTGGCGGCGCAATTCATGCACTTCGCCAAGCAGACCGGGACGCCCGTATTTCTCATCGGGCATGTCACCAAAGAGGGGTCGATCGCCGGGCCGCGTACGCTCGAGCATATAGTCGACACCGTGATCTACTTCGAGGGCGACCGCCATCATAATCATCGCATCATCCGCGCGACCAAGAACCGCTTTGGGGCGGCGAACGAGATCGGTGTTTTTGAAATGACCGGCACCGGGCTGGTCGCCGTCGGCAATCCCTCTGAGCTTTTTCTGCAAGAACGGCCCGAAGGGGCCAGCGGCTCCGTTGTAACGGTCACGATGGAGGGAACCCGCCCGCTGCTGGTCGAGGTGCAGGCGCTGGTCAGCGGTACGAAATACGGCTCGGGTCGCCGGATGACGCAGGGCTTTGACCAGAACCGTGCAAGCCTGCTAATCGCCGTGCTCGAAAAACGTCTCGGGATGCAGCTCGCCGGTGACGATGTTTTCCTCAATATCGCGGGCGGCATTGAGCTTGACGAGCCCGCCGTTGATCTCGGCGTAGTTGCCGCGATCGCGTCCAGCTTCCGTAATTTACAGGTACCGCCTGACACGGCAGTATTCGGTGAGGTCGGCCTCACCGGTGAAGTTCGCGGAGTTCTTCAGGCCCAAGCGCGCGCTCGCGAGGCCCGCGCTCTCGGGTTCAAGAAACTCATCCTCCCGGAATCGAACAAGAAGGGATTAGAGAAACTGCTCGGCGTCCGCGTCGTCGGCGTCCGCGATCTCGAAGATGCATTGGAGGCCCTGTTTTGATCTATGGCTAAGCAAGTGATCCGCGAAGGTGATGAGGGCGTCGAGCTCATCGTCCGCGTGCCCAAGCAGAAGAAGAGTAAGAAAGCCCGCAAGCAAGAGCAGCCGTCCCGCAGCCCCGTCCATGTCGTTTACGGCGGTGCCGACCGCTTCACCGCCGCGACCCCGCGCAAGCTTGGCGATCTCGCCATCGCCGCAATGGAGCGATATGGTGGCAGCTTTGTCGAATTCGCCAATGCCTTGGGACTCCCCGGCGCCGAAGATCTCTCCCCCTTTCCCGATGCTGTCGCCGGCATCGAGAGGTCGATCTCAGAATCTCCCGACGACGTCCGCCGCGACAACTTCGCCGCCTGGCTCGCATGGGCGGTCCATTCCCGCACGCTCAATAAGCTTCGGGAAGAGCCCGTTGAGGACTTCCGCATCGATTTCGAGGACGGCTACGGCTTCCGCCCGGACGAAGAGGAGGACGCCGACGCCGAGCGTGCCGCCCGCGAGCTCGCATCCGCCATCCCCTCCGGCACCTCCACGCCTTTCTGCGGCTTTCGCATCAAATCGTTCGCCGCTGAAACCTTTGGCCGCGCCGTCCGCACGCTCGATATCTTCCTCGAGAGCTTTATCGAAGCCTCGGGCGGCACCGTCCCCGAGAACTTCGTCGTAAACCTACCCAAGATCACCCGCCGCCGCGAGGTCGCCGAACTCTGCGATCACCTCAAGCGCATCGAAAAAAAGGCCGGCCTGGAAGTCGGCACCATCGGCATCGAACTGATGATCGAGACTCCGGAAGCTCTCATAGATCCGGCCGGCCGTTTCGCACCTCGCCGCATTGTCCGAGCCGGCAAGCCCCGCGTGCGATCCGTCCATTTCGGGGCATACGATTACACTTCGGCGGTTGGCATCGCAGGGGACCGCCAATCGCTGAACCACCCTGCCTGCGACTTCGCCCGCCAGGTGATGCTCACGACGCTTTCGCCCTTAGGCATTCGGCTTTCAGATTCGGTCACCACCAAACTTCCCGTCCCCATTCATCGCGGCGACTCCACGACAGAAGCCGAACGTCAAGAGAATTGGCACGCCGTCCACGAAGGATGGCGCGAACATTTCTCGAACGTGAACCGCTCTATGTCGAACGGCTATTACCAGAGCTGGGACCTTCACCCCAATCAACTTCCCGCACGATATGCCGCCGTCTATAGTTTCTTTCTAACCGGCGCCGAGTCCCAGGCCCGCCGCCTTAAAGGCTTTATCGATAAAGCAACCCAAGCGGTTCTAAGCGGAAACGACTTCGACGATGCCGCTTCGGCTCAAGGAATGCTCAGATATTTCAGTATGGCGCTGCGATGCGGGGCTCTCGACGGCGCGGAAGTAGAGCGGCTGACCGGACTGACCGCAGCCGAAATAAACGGGTCGAGTTTTATGGAGATCGCCGGCTCGCGGCGTTAGGTAGGGTTACTCGCCGGACATCACCTCTTCCAGCATCTGTTCACGCACGGCCCGGTTGTCCGTAAGCGCCGGGATCGAAACACGTTCCTCAGCGCTAGCCGGCCTCGCGAGCGGATCCGGGAATATCGGCAGTTGCTCCTTCGCCATTCGGTCCGCGATTATCTCCGAAACCAGTTCCTGCTCGAA
>DATHVL010000239.1:0-9294 GCA_035461325.1 Pyrinomonadaceae bacterium | reverse complement strand
AGCGTCGTCCCCAGATCCATCAGCGGATCGCCGATCGTCACCATCTCCCAGTCGAGCACAGCCAATATCCGCGTCAGGTCATCCGGGTCCAGCATTAAATTGTCGAATTTGTAATCGTTGTGGATCAGGGCCGCCCCGCTTTCCGCAGGGATGTTCTCGTCCAGCCAGTTCATAACACTGTCCAATGCGAGGTTCTCGCTCGTCTTCGCTGCATGATATCGCTGCTCCCAGCCCTCCACCTGCCGCCGGCAATATCCCTCAGGCTTCCCCAGATCGCCCAGCCCTGCAAACTCATAATCCACGCTGTGCAGCTCGGCGAGATTTTCCATAAACGAACGGCACAGTGCCTCCTGCATTTCCCGCGATTCCTGTATCGTCGCCGGGGCATCCCCTCTTATGATCAGCCCGTCCTTGCGTTCCATCAGGTAAAACGCTGCCCCGATCACCGACTCATCCTCGCAAAATAAGATAGGCTCCGGCGCCGGCGGATACACGATGCCCAACCTCGTCAGCACCGTATATTCCCGCAGCATATCGTGTGCTGTCGTCACCGTGTTCCCGTAAGGCGGCCGACGAAGCACGTACTCCGCCGTCCCGAGCTTGATCAAATAGGTAAGGTTCGAGCTCCCGGCGCGAAACTGCTCTATCTCGGGCTCGCCAAATACTCCCGGCAGCCGCATCCTTAGATATTCGCCCAGGCTTTTCAGGTCCAACTCCTCGCCGGAGCGCACGCTTTCTGGTTCATTGATCATATAGTGTCCCCGGGCCGTTCGCCACCGTGAGCGCAAACGTTTATTTATGTTAAGCTTATGACGAACTTTTCCCGGTTATGGACTACGATTATTCAAAAAGATCGCTCGAACTGCAAGAACGTCTCCTTCGCTTCATGGACGAACACGTCTATCCGAACGAGGCAGCTTATGACCTAGAAGTTGCCAAAGGCGACCGGTGGGAGCCCCTTCGCCTGATCGACGATCTAAAGAAAAAAGCCCGGGATTCCGGCCTCTGGAACCTCTTTCTTCCCGATATATCGGGCATCTCACTTGCCGACTACGCCCCCCTGGCCGAGATAATGGGCCGTGTTCACTGGTGCTCAGAGGTCTTCAACTGCTCCGCGCCTGACACCGGCAACATGGAGGTGCTCCACCTCTACGGCACCCCCGAGCAAAAGGAGCGATGGCTCACGCCGCTCCTCGCCGGCGAGATCCGCTCCTGCTTCGCGATGACCGAACCCGGCGTCGCGTCAAGCGATGCGACGAATATCGAGGCTTCGATTGTTCCCGATGGCGATGACTACATCCTCAACGGCCGAAAGTGGTGGTCCACCGGCGCCGGCGATCGCCGATGCCGTCTTGCCATTTTTATGGGCAAGACGGACCCTAATGCTGCTCGACATCTCCAGCAATCGATGGTCCTCGTCCCGATGGACGCACCCGGCGTTAAGGTCGAACGGATGCTTGACGTATTCGGTTTTGACGACGCCCCCATCGGCCATGGCGAGATATCGTTCACCGACGTCCGCGTTCCCCGATCTAGTCTACTTCTTGGCGAGGGCCGCGGGTTCGAGATCGCCCAGGGACGCCTCGGCCCCGGCCGCGTCCATCACTGCATGCGCCTTATCGGCTCCGCCGAACGCGCGCTCGAGCTGATGATCGACCGCGCTGGCAAACGCGTCGCCTTCGGCCGTCCACTGATCGAGCAGGGAACCGTCCGCCGCGACATCGCCGAATCTCGTCTTGCCATCGATCAGGTCCGCTTGCTCGTCCTCAACACCGCCCGGCTCATCGACCGCGACGGTGCCAAGGCCGCCCGCCGTGAGATCAGCATGATCAAGGCCGTCGTTCCGCGCATGGCCCTCGACGTCATTGATCGCGCCATCCAGGTGCACGGCGGTTTGGGTGTATGCTCCGACACTCCTCTAACGCGGTTCTGGATCTACGCCCGGTCGCTGCGCATCGCCGACGGCCCCGACGAAGTTCACCTGGAAACGATTGCAAAGCGTGAAATTGCATCGGTCAGATCGCGGTCCGATCGACCGCATTGACTCACGCGGAGTACCGATAAAAGCTCATTCTGACCGCTCCCTGATTTCATTCTGAATATATTTCTGTCGTTTTGCGTTAAACTATGCAAAAAAGTGTTGACAGATGTTTGCCGTTCGTGTAACTTTAGTTCTTGACGGTGTTACACCGCCGTTCACCCTTCGCCACCCAATGCGAAAACTTTTTCAGAATTACATCATCGAACGTCGCCCGTAAGCGACGCTTCCGGAACACCCGAAACGGAACGGTTGACTAAAGTACTACCCTTCAGTTGTCCTGTCCAAAGATTCCTCTGATGATGTAACCAGACGGTGGCAAAGACCCGCGAAAAGATTGTTTCCGTTCCGTTTCGGTTATTCAAAACAAGCAACTTACCAAAAAGAAAGATCACTGGCACCTGTGCCGCAGAAGGAGCAATAACACAATGCTGTTCGGTAAAAAGAAAAGCGTAGCCGGTCTTGATATCGGATCAAGCTCGATCAAGATGGTCGAACTTGACGGCAAAGCTAATAACCTCAACCTCGTAAGCCTCGGCTTCGAAAATCTTCCCGACGAATCGATCATCGACGGCCAGATAATGGAGCTTAACGCCGTTGCGGATGCGATCCAGAGCGTTTGCAACGCCGGCAGCGTCGACTCCGACCTCGTCGTGACGGGCGTTAGCGGACACTCCGTGATCATAAAGAATATCGTGCTTCCGGCGATGAGTGCCGAAGAGCTTGAGGAATCGATCGACTGGCATGCCGAAGAGCACATTCCTTACGACCTCGCCGACGTCAGCCTTGATTATCAGGTGACGGCCAACAACGGCGACTCGACCAATATCCTTATCGCTGCCTGCAAGCGTGAACGCATCGACAATATCCGCCAGGCCGTCCAGCTCGCCGGTAAAGAGCCGTACGTCATCGACGTCGACACCTTTGCTCTGCAGAACTGCTACGAGCTCAATTATCAGCCCGACGATTCACAGGTCGTGACCTTGCTCAATATCGGCGCCTCGACGATGAATGTGAATATCGTCAAGGGAACGCGTTCACTCTTCTCGCGTGACATCACGGTCGGCGGCAGCCAGTTTACCGATATTATCCAGCGTAGCCTCGGCGTCAGCTTTCTGCAGGCTGAGGCAATGAAGCGCGGCGTCTCAAATGCCGTCGAAGGCGTCGAAGAGACCGCGATCGAGCCTCTTATCAAAGAGGTTACCGAAATGGTTGCAATGGAGATCCAAAAGACCTTTGACTTCTATCGTGCGACCTCTGAGGACAATCACACGGTCGTGCAGAAGATACTTATCTCGGGCGGCGGTTCGAAACTCGCCGGCCTTGCCCAGGATCTTTCGGCACGCCTTGAGCTGCCCGTCGAGATCCTCGATCCTTTCCGGAATATAAAGGTCGATTCCAAAAAGTTCGACCCCGATTATCTTAGCGAGATCATGCCCGAAATGGCGGTTGCCGTCGGCCTTGCGATGAGGGGAGTGTAATTACAATGATCAAAGTAAACCTACTACATTCAGTCACAGAACGTCAGGGCGGCGCCATCGTCGCTGTCGACCGCAGGGTCAGCAGCCCTGGTTCACAGTTGCTTCTTATGACGCTCGCCGTTGGCTTCCTTCTCGCCGCTGTTATCGGCTGGGACGTGATCAGCACCCAGATGGCAAAAGCGGATGCCGAACGCCGGCTTGTGGAGCAGAAACAGATCGCTGCCGAGCTTGAAGTGATCATGAAGGAACAGCGAGAGCTCGAAGAAAAGATCCAGAATATCGATCTCCGCATCGCGGCGATCAAGAAGCTTCGCGACGAGCAACGCGGCCCAAGTGCCGTGCTCGAGGCGATGCGAGAAAGGATCGCCATGGTTCCGGGCCTTTATCTTCAGAGTATCGAGCAGACCGGCGACCAGATGGTCATCCGCGGCAATTCGCCGGATGAATCAGCCGTCACACAGTTTGGCCGTAGCCTCGAGTTCTCGAACGGATTGTTCTCGAACTTGAATATCGAAATTCAGCGGCAGGAGGTCGTAAATCAGATGGCATCCGCAGCCGCCGGTGCCGACGCTCCTAAGGTCAACGTGGTGAACTTTACCATCAAGACCGCCTACACGCCCTCCAAGGCTGCTCCGGTTGACGGAACGGTTGCCGTTTCAGCCCCCGGCCAGCCCGCCGCCCCGCCGCAGGTCGCAAAGAACTAGCCGCCCCCGGCCACCGATCCTACCTATAAGAAGGACACTACGATGATTGAGAAAATTAAAGATCTTAACTGGCATTACCAACTCATTCTGCTTGTCGTTGTTGCGACGCTGCTCTACCTGACCGTCTGGTACTTCTTCACAAGCGTTACCCGCGCTGAGGTCCAGGTGCTCGACGCGGAGATCGCACAGATCACCAAAAAGAATGAAGAGGCCAGGATCGCAACCCAGCGTATTAACGAGTTCCGGGCTCTTTATGCCAGCAAAGCCGTTGAGTATGAAGAACTTAAGGTGCTGCTCCCCGAACAGCGTGAGATCACCAACGTTCTTCAGGGCCTTCAGGACAATGCCAAGGATTCACGCCTGATCGTGATGCGGTTCTCGCCGCGGGACGACACGCAGCAGGACTCGATAATGGCGAAGCCGGTCGAGGTCGAGGTTGACAGCAATTTCAACAACCTGCGGGAATTCTTTGACAAGATGGCAAAACTGCCCCGCATCGTGTCCGTGTCTGACTTCAAGATCAATCAGCTGGAGAAGCAGACGGCCGAGAAGACCTTGCACGCGCAGTTCCTGTTGACCGCCTACTATGCCGATCCTGAGGCTCTGGCCGCCAAGCCCGAACCCGAAAAGCCGGGTAAAGGCGGCAAGCCGGCCCCGAAAGCTCAGGCCGCAGCAGCGAAATAATTACCCACTACTCAGAGAGATAAAGCCATGATCAACAAATCCAAGATTGTACGAACATTGAGTCTCAGCACCGCCCTGGCCGGCTTTGTGCTCCTCAGCGGAGCGTTCTACTCCGCCGATGCCCAAAGCTCGCGCGACCCCTTCGCGAAACCGGGTTGGGCCCGGACCCGCGAAGCTCCGAAAGCGGGAACCAGAGGTACCGCAGGAGCGCAGGGCGATCAGGGCCCGGCTAATGTCGGAGCACCGCCGATCGAGCAGCGGATCGCTTTCTATAAGCAGCAGCGCGAGGCTGCCGCCGTTAACGGCGAACCGATGCCCAAGGTCACCAGCGTGCTTACCCTCAGTGAAATGGCGGTTACGGGTATCTTTAAGACGCCCCGCGGTTACGCCGCGATGGTTGAGGCCACACCGATACGGCTTTCATATACGATCTATCCGGGTGAACGCTTCTTTGACGGCCAACTGGTTGCCGTGGAAGAGAACCGGCTGGTCTTCCGAAAGGTCACAAAGATGAGCAACGGCAAGTTCGTCGCTTCTGTCGAAAACATGCCGCTTCGGAAATACACCGCTCAGCAGGAGATTCAGGGCACGGCCCCGGTCGGAGCCGAATCTGCCGCTTTACCGCGTCCCGTCTCGTCAGAGGCTATGGTCGCAACCGGCCCGATCGTCTCTCCGCTTGATGAAATGAGCGAGCAAAAGGATGACGAAAAGGGCTCCGACGCCAAAGCCAAGCGCCCCGCCCGGGTCGCTAAGAGCAACAAATAACAGCGATCTCAAACTCCGGCGGCGGTCCTGCTGCCGGAGCATCCCAATTGAAGTAATTCTAATAACACGGCGCCACCCCTAAATCGGGAGCGTGTGTATCTTGCAACGGAGGAAACATGAATTCTCTTCTTAACATCAGCGGTTACGTCCGGCGGGCGATGATCGCATCCATTCTAGTCAGCCTGCTTAGCCTCGCTGCCGCCGGTCAGAACGTCGACCCGCGTCAGGAAGGCAAAATGTACGGCGATCCCGGGTTCGTCGGCGAGCCGATCAACCTAAACGTCGTAAACGCTGACATCCGCGACATTCTCAATTACATCACCGAGCAGTACGGCATCAACTTTGTTATCGACAAATCAGTCGCTGCCATTCCTGTTACGGTGAACGTGAATGAAGTGCCGTGGAATATCGCTCTTGATTCGATCCTGCGTTCGCAGCAGCTCGGCATCCAGGTCAACGGCTCCATTCTTCGCGTAGCCGATTCAAAGGCCCTGGCGACCGAACAGGAGATCCTGAACACTATCCGCGAATCGCAGCTCGACACTTCTCCGCTTTATACTGAGTTTATCCGTCTGAACTACGCACGTGCGGTCGGCAACATCGGCCGCGGAGCACCGACCAGCGGAACCACCTCCGGTACTTCCGGCGGCGGCGGTGCTGGTGCGGGCGGCGGCGGCGGTGCCGGCGCGGGTAACGAGGGGCTCCTGCCCATCGTCAAGCGTCGCCTTTCGCGTCGTGGTTCTGTTGAGGTTGACCTCCGCAGCAATTCGCTGATCATCACCGATGTTCGTCAGAATATCGATGCGATCCGCCAGCTCGTCAGCATCCTTGACCAGCCCGAACCGCAGGTTGAGATCGAGGCACGCATTGTCGTTGCAACTCGAAACTTCAGCCGCGACGTCGGTGTACAGCTTTCAGGTTTGGTTGTCGGTGCACGCGGAAGCGGTGCCAGCGGCAGTACCTTGCCCGGTGCTACGACCGAGCTTCCGATACCGCGAAGCCTTCCTGTCGGAACGATCAACAATGGTATGGCGTCCCAGATCGCCAATACCGCAATTGGCCTGACGACCGGCATCTTCGGTACCGCTCAGATCAATATGCTGATCACTGCCGGTGAACAGAAAGGCCAGGCAAAGGTTATTGCCACGCCCCGCGTAACGGCACTCAACAACCGTCAGGCGATCATCGAAAGCAAGACCCAGATACCGATCACGACCGTTCAGCCCGGTGCGGCTGCAGGCGGTGCGGTGGTCGCGACCACTGAATACATCGATGTCCCGCTCAAGCTCCAGATCACGCCGCAGATCACCGATCTCGGTACGGTCGTGCTCGACGTTGTTGCCGAAAACTCTTCAACGGCTACCATCGTCGGCGGAGCCGCCCCGGCCATCAATACACAAATGATGCAGACACAGGTGACCGTGCCCGACGGCGGTACTACTGTGATCGGCGGCGTTCTATTTGATGACGAACGCGAGAACCAGGACCGCACGCCGGGCCTCTCGCGGATCCCTATCCTCGGCAACCTCTTCAAACGAAAGGGTGTTCAGAGGAATACGAACGAGATCCTCTTCTTCATCACGCCGCGCATCTACCGTCCGGATTTCGCAGCAGCCCCCGGTTCTTCGGGAACCAGGCCCGCCGCTACGATCATCCAGCCGGTGCCGCTTGGCAATCCGACGTCAAATTCCGGACAACAGGTTGAGGAGCCTGTAACTCCGGCACCGGTAATGCAGCTCGTGCAGCCGGCCGTAACTCCGGATTCGCAAAAGCAGCCGTAACCGCGAAAGCGGTACACGTCCCGGTAAGACGGGAAGTGTGGCCGCGTTTCCTCCACAAGAAATGCCCGTCCGGTTCATTGCCGGGCGGGCATTTTAGCGCATTGTTTGTCGATATCAGTTCTCCGGCAGGTATCCCGCCGGTATCGGTATGTCATCCGGCGATCCGAATGAACCAACTGTGTATCCCCCATCGCTGCTCCGGTATATAAACCAGACCCCTTCACGAAAGACCGCGATATCGGCCTTTCCGTCGCCGTCGTAATCGGCGGGTACCGGCCGGTCGGTCGATACACCGAACTGGGCCCCAAAGAATCCGTCGCGTGAACCGAGCACGTACCACGTCGACGTGGACGGCCGGAAAACTGCCGCATCATGGCGGCCGTCCCCGTCAAAGTCCGCCTGTATCGGCTGGTCTTCACTCAAACCGAACGGAAAGATCGAGTAACCGCCGTCCGAGCTCCGCCAGATATACCACACACCGCTTTCGGGACGCCAGATCGCAATGTCCGTCTTGGCGTCGCCGTCGTAGTCCCCCGGCACCGCAAGGTCCATCGACAAGCCGAACTGCCGGATGTCGTAAGTTCCGTCCGAACTTCGCCGGATATACCAGACCCCGGTCGAAGGCCGCCAGATCGCGATGTCGGTCTTTAGGTCGCCGTCATAATCCCCCGGGACGGGGACGTCTCCCTGTAAACCGAAACGCACGATCGTGTAGCCGCCCGTACTGAGGCTCACATACCATGTACCGTCAGAGGGGCGAAACACCGCCCGGTCGGTTATGCCGTCGCCGTCGTAATCTCCGGGTGCGATCACATCACCCGCTATACCGAAAGGAACTTCCTGAACTCCTCCGTCTGAGCTGTTCAGCGTGTACCAGACACCGTTCGATGGCCGAAAAACGGCCATGTCGCTCACGCCGTCAGTGTCAAAATTCGAGATCGCCGAACCCGAGAGCGTCGCTCCCGCCGTTGTATAGATCTGGTCCCCGCCCGGGCCTCCATCGCTGTTCGCGGCGTTCCCTGCGGCATAGAAACCTACCCTGCCACCCCTGATCGCGGGGGCTTTCCATGTAAACGTCCACGACTTCGAACCAAAAGCGGTCGGCTTTACACCGTCGATAGTGTGCGAAACATATTGCCTCTCATCGCCGCCGATCACCCCGTTGGTTACCTGCAGTTCCGGCGGGGTCTGACTCGGTAACAAATACGTCCCGATCCGGGTTCCGGTGGTGTCGATCGCCGTCAACTGAAAACCGTAAATGACCGCGTCGCTTTGACTCACAGTGACGGTTACGGGTATCTCCTGCCCCGGCAGGTAATTTGCCGGAAGGCCGGTAATTGTTATGTTGCCGGCTCCGCCATTTTCCTTCGATCCGGTATGGCATAAAATGCAGCTCGTTTCGCCCGGAGCGCGTGTGTGCCCGGGCGACGGCTGGTGTGCGGACGCAATTGCAAGCGACCCGCTCATGTTGTCACCAGCGAAGATAAAATACGCAAAAAAGGCCGCGCTGCTCAGCGCCGCGAGCTTTAGATAGTAAGCATTTCGTTTCCTAAGAAACATAAAACCCCTCCTTTTTGATTGCCACTATGGTATAAGACTCGCTGCCAGTCTCCAAGGTCGACGAGATCCGGGCTGCTAAATAAAAAACTGCCGGCCCCGTTAAGGACCGGCAGTTTTGTTTTGGATGCGGAAAGGGAAGCGGTGATGCCGCCCCTTCCGGCGAATTGCCTTTTACGGCCTTGCCGATGCAACGATCGGTTGGTCGGTCGAGAGGCCGAAGTTCTGGACCATCAAGCCCGATGTCGAGCCGAAGATCCACCACGTGCCTCCGCGGTAAACCG
>DATHVL010000238.1:0-1690 GCA_035461325.1 Pyrinomonadaceae bacterium | reverse complement strand
GTGACCGAGCCTATGATACGCGAGAACGGGGAGTGGAAAACTGTTTCGTGGGACGAGGCTATAGGATTTACCGCAACCCGGTTGGCTAAATTTGCCGCGGACCACGGACCGGACAGCGTGGCGGTGCTTGGTTCCGCCCGTGCGACGAACGAAGAGAATTACGTAGCTCAAAAATTTGCCCGCGTCGCTCTCGGTACTACTAACGTCGATTGCTGTGCCCGTGTGTGCCATACGCCGACGGCGGCGGCGATGAAGATGATGCTTGGGACAGGAGCCGCGACGAACTCGTTCGACGATATCGAGATCGCCCGCACTATCCTCATATGCGGAGCGAACCCGACTGAGAATCACCCGATACCCGGGGCCCGAATAAAGCAGGCAGTGCGGCGTGGGGCGAATCTGATAATTATCGACCCGCGGCGGACCGAGCTGACTAAATATGCGGATGTCCACCTGCAGCTAAGGCCCGGAACGAACATCCCGCTCTTTAATGCGTTGGCGCATGCGATCATTGACGAAGGGTTGGCAGATACCGACTTTATCGGCGAACGCGTGGATGAATTCGAAGAGTACAAAGCTTTCCTAGCCGACTATTCTCCGGAATCGGTAGCCGAAAAATGCGGTGTGACGGCAGAAGACATTCGGCGCGCCGCACGGATCTATGCCACCGCAAAGCCGGCGATGTGCTTCCACGGCCTGGGGATGACCGAACATCTGCAGGGAACCGAGGGCGTGATGACGATCGTCGATCTCGCACTGCTCACGGGCAATATCGGCAAGCCGGGATCGGGCGTGAATCCCCTGCGGGGCCAGAACAATGTGCAGGGATCGGCCCATATGGGATGCGACCCGGGAATACTCACCGGCTCGATCGCCGTCGATGAGGGACGGCCGCTGTTCGAATCGGTCTGGAAAGCCCCGGTTCCCATCGCGAAGGGTCTCAATCAGCTTCAGATGATGGACGCCGCGAGGTCCGGAAAGCTCAAGGCGCTGTGGGCGATCGGCTATGACGTGTTCCTGTCGAACGCAAATGCACACGAGACGGCGAGGTCATTTGAGGGCCTCGAGTTTTGCATTGTTCAGGACCTCTTTCTGAACGAGACGGCAAAAAATTTCGCAGACGTGTTCCTTCCAGCGGCCTCTTCGTTTGAAAAGGACGGTACCTTTATGAACGCCGAGCGTCGGGTGCAACGAATAAGGAAGGCCGTAACTCCTCGGGGCAGTTCCCGGTCCGACTGGCAGATCGTTTGCGACGTGGCGAAGGCGATGGGTAAGGGCGAATACTTCGCATTCGAGTCCGCCGAGGATATTTGGAATGAGATCAGGGCCGTGTGGCCGGCGGGCAGCGGTATCAGCTATCCGAGAATCGAGCAGCACGGGCTGCAGTGGCCCTGCCCGGACGAATCACACCCGGGCGAGACAGTGCTTCATGCAGAGACGTTCTCGATCGGCAAGCGTGCCGCGCTTAAACGGATCAAGTATCGGCCGACGCCCGAGCACACCAATAACGATTATCCGTTCTTGCTCACGACCGGCCGCACGCTTTATCACTTCAACGCGGGCACGATGACCATGCGGACGCCGAATATCGAATTGCGGCCTACCGACGAGCTGATGATGTCGCCTACCGATGCGCTCATGCTCGGATTAGCCGATGGGGACCGCGTCGACCTGATCAGTGCGCACGGCC
>DATHVL010000237.1:0-2037 GCA_035461325.1 Pyrinomonadaceae bacterium | reverse complement strand
AGCTCTTGCCCTCAATGTTGTCGCAAATGTCGAGCAGCAGTTGGGCATCCTCAGGACGGCCGCCTCCCGCGTCAATGCGGTCAAAGATCTTGACGATCCAGTCCGTTCCTTCGCGGCACGGAGTGCACCATCCACAAGACTCGTGCGTGTAAAATTCTGAGAGGTTCTTTGACGAACGCACCACGTCGACCGTCTCGTCCATCACGATCATGCCGCCGGTCCCGAGCATCGAGCCTGCCTCGACGATTCCTTCGTAGTCGAGCGTTACGCCCTTTCCGAGGATCTGTCCGGCGTTCATGATATAAACGCTCGATCCGCCGGGGATCACGGCTTTCAGCTTTTTATCGCTCCGCAGCATCCCGCCGCAATCTTCCATAATGAACTTTTCCATATCGGCATAGCCCATCGGAAGTTCGTAAACGCCCGGCTTTTTGACGTGGCCGCTGACCGACCAGAGTTTCGTGCCGCCCGATTTTTCGGTGCCGAGATCGCGCCACGGAATGCCGCCCATCTCGATTATCTGCGGGACCGAGGTAAACGTCTCAACATTATTGACCACTGTCGGGCATGCATAGAGCCCCTCCACAGCGGGGAAGGGCGGCTTCATCCGCGGATGGCCGCGAAAGCCCTCGAGCGAGCTGAGCAGGGCCGTCTCCTCGCCGCAAATATATGCACCGGCACCCGTGTGAGTGTGTATCTGCATCGAGAAGCCCGAGCCGAGAATATTGTTCCCCAACAGCCCCGCTTCGCGTGCCTCACGCAGAGCCTCATCCATAATATCGATGAGGTAGTTATATTCGCCGCGATAGTAGATGTAACCCGTTTCGGCCCCGAGCGTGAAGCCGGCAATGATCATTCCCTCTATCAATGCGTGGGGGTCGAACTCCAGCAGATAGCGGTCCTTAAAGCTTCCGGGCTCAGATTCATCCGCATTGCAAACGATGTATTTCGGCTTGGGCGAATCGCGCGGAACGAACGACCACTTCATCCCGGTAGGGAAGCCGGCTCCGCCGCGGCCGCGCAGCGCCGAGTCCTTGACCTCCTGGATGATCGCATCCTGCGTCATTCCAACGGCCTTTTCCAGCGACTTATAACCGCCGGTCTCGCGATACACCTTCAGCGTGTGGCCATCCTTGATATGGACGCGCTTTAGTTGCAGAGGTTCGCAGCCTATTGCCTTGATTTCCATAAAGTTGTGGACTGCTGTCGGGCAGCCTCACCTATTGCAAGTCGTCCAGAATCTGATCCACTTTCTCGGTCGTCAGGTCCTCGTAATAATCAAATCCGATCTGCATCATCGGCGCCGTGCCGCAGCTGCCCAGGCACTCGACCATGGTCACAGTGAACTTGCCGTCCTCGGTTGTCTCGCCGGGGTGAATTCCCAGCTTTGAGCAAATATGGTCCGTGATCTCGGGCTCGCCCATTATCTTGCACGACAACGTTTTGCAGACCTGAATGTGGTGGCGGCCGACGGGACGAAGGTTGAACATCGTGTAGAACGTCGCCGTCTCCCAGATGTCCGTTACCTCAAGCCCGAGGAACTGTGCCAGAAAATTAACGCCCGGATTGTCGATCCAACCTCGTTCACGCTGCACAACGAACAGCAGCGGGATCAGGGCGGAACGGCTTCGGTCCGACGGATACTTCACCAGATGCGCACGCATTTCCTCGACGATCTCGGGCGAAAATTCGGCAACCTCGTCCGTATGCAGGATCCTGTCCGTGAAACTTGTTGGTGTTGCTGTTGCCATCGCTCAAATGTTGAATATCGAATACCGAATGTCGAACCGAACTAGAGATGCGATTGACATTCGAGATTCGACATTCGAAATTTATCTATCGATCTCGCCAAGTACTATATCCAAACTTCCGATTATCGCCACGACGTCCGCGACCATTTCGCCCTCGCTCATCACGGGAAGAGCGGCCAAGTTTACAAAGCTCGGGCCTCGGAAGTGAACCCGGTCGGGTTTCGGCCCCCCGTTTGACTTCATATATACGCCTAGTTCGCCCTTTGACGCCTCGATCGGCATGTAA
>DATHVL010000236.1:0-2751 GCA_035461325.1 Pyrinomonadaceae bacterium | reverse complement strand
CTTGAGGTCTTCGTGAATTCGAAAGGATCGCTGACGGTGGTTAATGTCGTGCCGCTTGAAGAATATCTGCTCGGTGTCGTGCCCTCTGAGCTTTCGCTTCCGCAGTTGGAAGCTCAAAAGGCCCAGGCCGTCGCAGCACGCACCTATGCCGTCGCCAATATTAACGGCTTTGCGACTCAAGGTTTCGATATGAAACCCGACGTCTGGTCTCAGGTTTATAAAGGCGTTTCGATCGAGAGTGCGATGGGCACGCGTGCGGTGCGCGAGACGGCGGGGATGATCGCGATGCATGGCGGGAAGCCGATAATGGCGTTTTACACCTCGACCTGCGGGGGCCGCACCGAGAATTCTGAGAACATTTTTGAAGAGGCGAAACCGTACCTCAAAGGCGTGGAGTGTTCGCTTGAGGGCGGGAAACATTTCGATCCCTTTCTTATTCAAACGCAGCGGCGGCCCGCGAGTCTCCGCGATGCGAGCAATCTCGAACTCGTTCGACTGATGTCGCACCTAGCCGTAAACGGTTTTGCTCTGGGCACCGCCGAAATGACCGACGGTTGGTTTGAAGATCCGCCGGAGGCGGGTGAGGTCTCAAACTGGATGAACAATCTTGCGTCGAAATTCGGCAAGGTCTACCCCAATGTAACGCGCGACACCGCGAAGCCGTTAGAACTTGCGGCACTGCTTGCGAGTTTAGCGTACCAGCCGGGTGAGGCAGATACACTGCTTAGCAACTCCGATGTTGCATATCACCTTGCTTTCGATGACGCGGGCGAGGTTCCGGCCTCGAGACGGGCGGAGCTTGCTATGCTGCTTCGCGACGGGCTGTTTCGGTTGAGGCCCGACAGGACGCTGCAGCCGAACCGGCATTTTTCACGAGGCGAGATGCTGCGGCTCATCCGGCAGATCTACGAAAAGCGAAAATGGATGCCGCAACTGCAGGCGGCGGTCGCCCAACCGTCGGTCGACGGCAAACTCGTCCTCCGTGTTGGCCGAAACGATCGCCCGATCGCCGTCAGGCCGGATGTCTTTCTATTTAGGCAGTTCGGCAGCGAGATGTATCCGGTTCGTGAAGCGGCACTGATGGGCGGCGAAGAGGTAAGGTTTCAGACGGATGCCGCGGGTTCAGTTTTTTATTTGGAGATCGTTCCCACGACCACTCCGACGGTTGCTGAAAAGATGTCGCCCTTCACCAATTGGAACGAAACGCTTTCCGCCGGTGCCGTGCAGCAGCGGCTGTCCCGGTATGTTCGCGGCATAGGGACGCTCTATGACGTAAAGGTGAAAACTCGCGGGTATTCGAGGCGTGCGACGGAGCTGGAGATCACGGGCTCGAACGGTGTGAAAACACTAAAAGGCGGAAAGATTCGCTCAGCACTTCGCCTCCGTGAACAGCTATTTGTCATCGACAAGCGCTATTCGGGCGACCGCGTCACGAGCTACACCTTTACCGGCCGCGGCTGGGGCCACGGCGTGGGCATGTGCCAATACGGAGCCTTCGGCCTCGCCAAAATGGGTGTCAAGTACGACGACATCATCCGGCATTACTACACCGGCGTTGACGTGACGAAGGCGTACTAACTACCGTCCGATTCGCTTATCAGCTAATTTATCCACCACAGAAGTAAGAGCCCTTTTCATATCGTCGGCCGCGCCCCGCACCGCCTGAAGCTCGGTCTGATCGTCGTGGCTCGTAACCATCGGCTGAAGGCCCGCGAGCCGGGCTTCGATCTTGCAGCGCTTGTCCATTTGCCCGCCGCGGGCGCCATTCTCATCGCTGAGGTGAACCTCGACGCGGGTGATGCGTTCGGTGAAACGATCGAGCGACCCGCTCACTATTGCCTCTATCTCGGCACTTAGCTCGGCCGACATCTCAACATTCTTGTCACTATTAACCTGGATCTGCATAAATTATCTTATTCGATCTAAAATCTATATATCGCGGCTGCTCCCGTCTCCACCGGCATTTGTTCCGCCGGAACCACGATGACCTCACCGCCGTGGGCAAGCGTCATCTCGGAGAGATCGTCGAGCACATCGTCAGCCGGCGTATCTGCTTCGGCGCTCTCGATCGCTCCCGACTCCGGGTCGACATGTCCCGAAACGTGTTTTTCTGCTTCTACCAATAGGGTCTTCACCCTGCCGGCAACGACCGCCTTTGCGATCTCCGCAGGATCGCTGTGGCCCTTTTCGTTTGCGCTTGCGGTGCCGAATTCTTCGATGAATCCGTTGAGGCGCTCGATATAACGCGGCTCGAGAGTCTTCCAAACTTCTGCACGGAGTTGATCAAGATCAAGGGACTCCGGGTGAATGTCAGGACCCTCATCCAGCAGATGCGGGTTGTGCGAAATCTCTTTGAAGACCGGCCGATGTTCAGGAAGCGTCACCAGGATCAGGGGCGTTTTTGATGGCTTGGAATAGTTTTCCATCACGGCTCGGTCCACTTCGCGGAAATAGCGCTCCGTGTCGATGTCGATCTCGGGCTCTTTACCGCCGTGGCCGTGGTGCATGGCCGATTGGCCCGGACCAGCTCCGGCGTACGAAGCCACGGTCGTGTGTGATTCTGTTAACTCCTCGCCAAGCGCATCGGTCAATGTTCTCGGAAATGACTCGGGCAGATCGACTTTGAATAACCCGTCGCGATTCCCTTCGTAAAGTTGGGCTTCGCTTCGCGTCAACGCAAGGATATGATAGCCGTCCGCCGACTGGGCAATGCGGATGAGGGGTTTGATGTGAAACGTATTAGCGACCGAT
>DATHVL010000235.1:0-2380 GCA_035461325.1 Pyrinomonadaceae bacterium | reverse complement strand
GACGCTTCGCTGACGATGCGCTTCCCGTCAATCTCGCCCGCCGCAAGGATGAAACGGAGCCAGCGGCTCATATCGTTTGCGGACGAGTTGATGGAGCCGGCGGGGGCGACCTCTTTGATCTCGCGAAAAGGCAGACGCCGGGTCTCTTTTGTATCGAAGTTGTACTGATAGCCGAAAGACTTATCGGCGGCCTTCGCCATCTCTTCGATGGACATCGAACTGTTGGTCATTCCGAGCGGTTTAAAGACCTTCTCGGGAACGACCTTTTCCCAAGGCTTCTTTTCGACAGCGGCGACGACCTCACCTGCTGCCGTGAACATTAGATTCTGATACTGGAACCGCTCACGGAATTTGGCCGTCGGCCGTGCCTGGGCTGCGACCTCGATCAGTTCGGCACGATTGAGCCTTCCGGTGACCATCGCGAGGTCCGTGCGGTTGAGTCCGGAGGTGTGCGAAAGCAGGTCGCGAATAGTTATCTTCTCGTTCGTTTCCGGATCGAACATCCGGAAATAGGGCAGATACTTGCGGGGCGAATCGTCGAGCGAAAGCTTGCCCGCATCCTGTGCCATTAGCACCGTCAATCCCGTGAACGCTTTGGTGGCGGAACCGATAGCGAACTGTGTGTCGGCGGTGACGGGCACCTTTTTTTCGAAGTCCTTAAAACCGAGTCCCTTTGCGTAAATGACCTCGCCGTCCTTAACTATGGCGAGCGACATACCCGGGATGCCAAGTTCTTTGCGCCGGGCTTCGACTTTGGACTCAATAGCAGCAAGAGCGGCGGCATACTTAGTGCTCGCGGCTGCCGCTGAGCCCACGGCTTGAGCGTTAGCCGTTAGGGGCAGCGATGCAGAGATCAGTGAAAAGACACAGAGGAATAAAGACAGTTTAAGAAGAAATTTATTACTCATAATTACACTAAGGGCGGAATGACCTTTAGATATCTACGAACGCGAGACGACAAAAGTTCTTTCGCCCCTTTTAATACAGGTGTAGAATCGCGGGACCGGAGGAAAGATCTAATGAGGAAAGTGACATTTGGCGCAGCCGTGAGCCTGGACAACTTTATCGCCGCGGATAATGATGCGATGGACTGGCTGTTGTTTGGCGATGGGACGGTCGAGGTGATGAACGAATACTGGCCGCGGATCGACACAATTCTGATGGGCCGAAAGACCTGGGAAGTGTCCAGGCAAAATGCCCCTCCGGAAAGCTCGTCAGTGGACGGGGGAGGCATTGCGACGTATGTCTTCTCGCGGACTCTGACACCCGACGCTGCCCCGGGGGCGACTGTCATTTCGGAGAATGCCGGAGATTTCGTTCGTGAACTAAAGTCGCAGCCGGGCAAGGAGATCTGCATGATGGGAGGAGGCGACCTCGCGCGTTCCCTTTTCGAAGCCGACGTCATCGACGAGGTGGGCCTTAATATCCATCCGGTTATATTGGGTTCCGGAGTACCCCTTTTTCATTTGATGGGTCGACGGATCGAATTGGAGCTATTGGAGTGTCGGCCGTTCCAGAATGGGTGCGTTTACGTGATTTATAGAGTTAAGCATTAATCGGCTTACGCCTCTTCGCAGTGTATGACCACGATTGCGGTGCCCATGATGAGATAAAAAACGAGGACCACCTCGCTATCCCCAAGGTTGTAATGTACGAGTCCGGAAGTGAAGAATCCGGCAAGCGCACCCAGCGCTCCGGCCACGATCCCTCGGCTGACAAATCGTTCCGAAGGCATTCGCCGAACGGCTCGCCAAAATGCCGCGGCACTCAGCGCTATAAACACAAGCCAGAGCCCGAGAGCCGGGAGGCCCCGTTCGACTGCGAGCTGAATGGGGGTCGAGTGAAAATGCCCCATCGGCAGCCGGCCTCCGTCGAAGAGATCCCACTCCCCCCACCGCTCTTTTATCGAATCCATTCCGACACCGACCAGCAAGTTGCGAGGGCTTTCGGTCGCGAGGCGGACGCCGTCGCGCCACATCGTCATGCGATATTCGTTCGTCTCATTCTGCTGACGGGTTTGTTGAAGCACAGCGTAGCCAATGACCGAGACGGGAATCGCAGCGAGCAGCATAACGATCACGAGCTTGCGGCTGCCGAGCGCGGCGACCATCACCAGTCCCGATATGAAAAGACCGAGTTGGGAAGCACGCGTTCCCGATAGCAGCAGGGCAACGCTGATCAAGAGCAACGCACCTGCGAGCACAGCGATCCGGAGAGTCGGGGATATTGAGGTTCCGTCGGCCCGGCGTCTTGCGCTTTTCCATACAGCCGCACCCGCAAGACCGAGGCCAAGTACGAGCGAGGCTATAAGCTGAAGCACCTCGGAATAAGTGGTGAAGTGGCCGTAGAACCCCTTGGCCCGCCAGACGCGGTTGGGCTG
>DATHVL010000234.1:0-1854 GCA_035461325.1 Pyrinomonadaceae bacterium | reverse complement strand
GACGGCGTCGAGGTCAAGGTCATTTACGATTGGATGGGCGGCTTTGGCAAAACGCCCCGCAGTTTTTGGCGGCGACTTCGCAAACACGGCATAGAGGTGCGTTGTTACAATCCGCCAAATCCTTTCGACCCGTTGGGCATCTTCAGCCGGGATCACCGAAAGACCATCATCGTCGATGGGAGGATCGCTTTTGTCACGGGCCTGTGCGTGGGACGCGATTGGGTCGGGGATGAGTCAAAGGGCATCCCGCCGTGGCGCGATACGGGCGTCGGGCTGACGGGCCCCGCCGTCGCCGAGGTCGAGGCCGCTTTTGCAGAGGTATGGGCGACGATGGGCGAACCGCTCGAGAGACATTTACTCGAGCCGATCGTTGAGCAGCGGCCGACGGGAAGCACCGCCCTTCGCGTCGTTCAAAGCGTTCCCGGCGCGGCTCATATCTACCGAATGGACCAGCTCCTCGCCATTACTGCCCGCGAGCGGATGTGGATAACGGACGCTTACTTCATCGGGGTTCCCTCTTATTTGCAGACGCTAAAGGATGCCTCGCTTGACGGTGTCGACGTCCGAATACTGGTTCCGCAATCGACAGATATAGGCCTGATCCGCGACACGACACGCTCGACCTACCGGCCGCTGCTCGAGGCCGGGATACGGGTCTTTGAATGGAACGGGCCGATGATGCACGCCAAGACCGCGGTCTTTGACGGGCATTTTTCGCGGGTCGGGTCTACGAATCTTAATGTAGCGAGTTGGTTCGGTAATTATGAGCTGGATGTAATGGTCGAGGACAGCGACTTCGGGCGGCAAATGGAAGAGATGTTTCTCCGCGACATGTCGAACTCGACCGAGATCGTCCTCAGCGAGACTTATAAGAAACGCAACCGGATGCCCGTCAGGAAGCGTTTCCCGCGCAAGGGCGGCGGCAGTATGCGCAAGGCCACGGCCGGGGCTCTGAACGCCGCGACCTCGATCGGTTCTGCCATCGCAAAAAAAGCCCCGCTTGGCGCCGCAGAGGCAAAGGTGCTGTTTATGGCCGGGTTCGCGCTCATCGGGTTAGCCCTGCTATTTGTCTTTTTCCCGAGGGGAGCGTCGATACCGGTCATCGCACTCCTATTAATACTGGCGATCCCGACGCTGATAAAAGCCATCCAAAACTACCGGAACAGCTAATGAATACGGTAAAGATCGCCACATATAATGTTCACAAGTGCGTCGGTATGGACCGCCGCTATTCGCCCGAGCGTATTGTGAAGGTGCTGCGGGAGATCGATGCTGACATCATTGCGCTGCAGGAGGTCGTCGGGCACGCGGCGGCTGCAGAGCGAGATCACCAGGCCGAGTACATTGCCCATGCGCTCGATATGGATTTTCGGTTGGGCGAGGCGCGTCGGATCAATGGTGCCGAATACGGCAATGTTATTCTCAGCCGGCTGCCGATCGCTGATCACCAGGCTTACGACATCAGCGTCAAGAAATATGAACCCCGCGGGGCTCTGAGGGCGGAGATCAGCTTAAACGGTGAGGGATCTTTGCACTTCGTGAATTTGCACATGGGAACGTCGTTCTTTGAACGGCGCAAGCAGGTGCACAAACTGCTTGCCGACCACGTGCTCGATCATCCGGAATTTATCGGAAAGCGAATAGTGGCGGGCGATTTCAACGAATGGGTCAGCGGCATCACGACTAAGCTGTTTAAGACAAACTTTCAGAGCATCGACCCGAAACTGCACTTGGGTCGAACGCGGACGTTTCCAGGAATACTCCCGCTCGTACATCTTGACCACGTTTATTTCGACGAAAGATTTTGGCTGAGGGACGCATTTCTGCATCGCAGCCGCACCGCACTGGTAGCAA
>DATHVL010000233.1:0-4377 GCA_035461325.1 Pyrinomonadaceae bacterium | reverse complement strand
ATGATGAAATTCTCATCGGTTTCGTCGGCCGGCTGACTGAGATAAAGAACATTCCGCTCTTGCTCGAGGCCTTTGCACGGCTTGCAACTGAGTCCCCGAAAACCCGGCTGATCATCGCAGGCGACGGGCACCTTCGCGGCGAGCTGGAGAATTTAGCCGCCGAACTTGGCATAAACGGCCGCGTCACAATT
Organism: Pyrinomonadaceae bacterium; assembly: GCA_035461325.1. Classification (GTDB taxonomy): domain Bacteria; phylum Acidobacteriota; class Blastocatellia; order Pyrinomonadales; family Pyrinomonadaceae; genus OLB17. Next base: position 4,186 of record DATHVL010000233.1, on the reverse strand, counting down.
CTGGGCAATCGCGCCGATATCGCCGCGGTTTATTCCGGGCTGGATATCGTAGCGCTGACCTCTCTTAATGAAGGCACGCCCCTGTCTCTTATAGAGGCAATGGCCGCCGGTCGGCCCGTGATCTCGACCTTTGTCGGCGGCGTACGCGACCTGCTCGGGCCGTTGATGGCCGACGAAAACCTCTTTCAAATTTATGAACGGGGTATTGGCGTACGCTCGGGCGATGCGGCTGGCATTGCTGCGGGGCTGCGGTACCTAATGGAAAACACGGACGTCCGGAACAGCATTGCCGCCCGCGGCCGCGAATATGTACACAAAAACTATTCAAAAAATCGGCTAATTGATGATATAAAGAATCTTTACCGCGAGATAGACAATGAGTAATGCGGTGGCACTTTTACGCACGGGTCGCCTCACGACGTCGACATAAATGCTTTCTTCTCTTCCAAATCCGTTTGCAGTCGGGGCAATAAGCCTCATACTCGCGGCTGTCCTGACCTATGCCGTTCGCGAGGCCGCTCGCCGCTACGGCTATGTCGCCACTCCGCGATCGGATCGCTGGCATAAGCGGCCCACCGCCATGTTCGGCGGCATCGCCATCTTTGTCACGACGCTCATTTTGTATGCCGCGCTCGTGCCGAAATCGCCCGAGACGATCGTGCTTATCGCGATGAGCTCGGTTCTGTTCATAGTCGGGCTCGTTGACGACATCCTCAACATCAAACCCTATCAGAAGCTTATCGGCCAGCTCATCGGTGCATCTCTCCTGATCGCTGCCGGGGCACGCCTGCCGCTCACGGGTTACGAGCTCATCGACACCTGGCTCACGGTATTTTGGCTGATAGGCATCACCAACGCCGTAAATCTGCTCGATAATATGGACGGCCTTGCTGCGGGGATCGCCGTGATCGCGGCACTTTCGCTCGCCGTAGGCCTATATGTGAACGGCCAAATGGCAGAGGCCGTCCTCGTCTCCATTTTCATAGGTGCGCTGCTCGGCTTCCTGGTATTTAATTTCAATCCCGCATCCATTTTCATGGGCGATTGTGGGTCAATGTTCGTCGGGTTTTTTCTGGCCGGTTCGGTGCTGCTCAGCGATACGGGAGGGCGCTCGCGGAGTGTGCTCTCGATCATGGCCGTCCCGGTGCTGATCCTATTCGTGCCCATCTTTGACACGACGCTCGTCACGGTCCTTAGAAAATTGTGGGGCAGAAAGGCCTCTCAAGGCGGCCGCGACCACACCTCGCACCGGCTGGTGGCGCTTGGCCTCTCGGAACGCTCGGCCGTGTTGATGATCTACGCGTTTGCCCTGGCGGCGGGCACTTTGGCACTGCTTGTCAGCCGGCTCAATACGTTCCAGAGTCTTGCACTGATAGCCGGGTTCACGATCGTGCTGTCGCTCATCGGCGTTTTTCTCTCCAAGGTAAAGGTCTATGACGAGCGCGAGGAGGACCTCGCCGTTAGCAACAACGCCGTCTTCGCGTTCCTGGTTGATGTCTCGTACAAACGCCGGATCTTCGAGGTTTTTCTCGACGCGTGGCTGATCACGCTTTCGTACTACGCGGCTTATGTACTGCTCTTCGGGGCCTTTGAGCGCAGCGGGAACTGGGACCTCTTTGTCAAAACGCTGCCGCTCTTGATCGTTCTTAAGCTTTTCGCTTTTCTCGCGGTGGGGGTATATCGCGGCCTGTGGCGATACACCAGCATCGGCGACCTTATCACCTTCGGCAAGGGCGTTATACTGGGCTCGGCGTTTAGCGTGGTCGCGGTCTTGCTGCTTTACCGCTTTCAAAATTTCTCGCGGGCGGTCTTTGTGCTAGACGGCATCATCCTCCTTTTCGCGCTTGTCGGCAGCCGTCTCGCATTTCGTCTCATCCGCGAGGTGCTGCCGATCGCAGGCTCCGGCGGCGGGCGGCGCGTTTTGATCTATGGTGCGGGCGACGGCGGCGAGATGGTGCTTCGCGAACTTCGCAACAACCCGGAATGGAATTACCTTCCCGTCGGGTTCGTCGATAACGACCCGCTAAAGATCGGCAAGGTTATCAACGGCCTCAGAGTTTATGATGGTAATGGGTCACTGATAAAACTTTGTCGCGAACACGATGTAGCCGATATCCTTATCTCATTCAGACATCTGAACGAGCAGCGGGTGGTCGAGCTTCGCCGTATGTGCCGCGAGGCCAACATCGGGCTTCACCGTGCACACCTCCAGATCGAATCTTTTGACTATGAATAAGGGAATTAGGATCCGTTTTGCCTGAATACCTGGAAATAGATCTCTCATCGGGCAGCCGGCGTGCCGCGGTATGGTTCGTCGCCGTACTCTCGATCGCGGGCGCCGCGTTTGCCGCGGTTTGGGGAATGGCGACCACGGCCGCATCAGGCGTCGATACCGTCGAGGCGGCAGAGATGACCGTTTCGCTCGCCCCCGGCGACCCCGGAACGCACTCGGCGCTTGCCGAGTTGCTCGAGCTTTCATTCGATCCCACCGATTTCGAAAAAGCGCTTGCACATTACGAAACGGCAGCCGCGCTAAGCCCATACGACTACCTGCGATGGCAGGAACTCGGGCGTGCTCGTGAACGCCGCGGCGATGCCGTGGGCGGCGAAGGCGCTCTGCGTGTTGCAGCCGTACGCGCTCCGCATTACGCCTCTGTGGCTTGGGTGCTGGGCAATAATCTTTTGCGGCAAGGCCGCGCCGAGGAGGCATTTGCCCAGATAAGCCGTGCTGTCGCGGCGGATTCGCGTTTAACTGCCCCGGCGGCCGATCTCGCTTGGCGGATCTTCGACGGCGACCTCACCGCCATCCGTAACAGCATAGGTGCCTCACCCCGGCTGACCGCCGCAATTGCTGTGACCCTGGCTGACCAAAAACGGTTCGACGAAAGCTTCGCCGAATGGCGATCTATCCCCGTTGAACTCCGTCGAAGTGAACTCGCCGAGACGGGCACGGCCCTGGCTGCGAAATTCTACTCGGAGAAACTTTTCCGTTACGCGCTTATAGTGGGTAGCGACTCGGCGGAAGCGCCTCAGTTTGAAGTCGGGCGCATAAATAACCCTGGTTTTGAGGAAGGGATGCGAGCCGATCGCTCAGCCCCGTTCGAATGGAGTATCGGAAAGTTTGAGGGCGTTCAGGTTGTCCCTACCAATGGCCAACGGCGCAGCGGGAACATCAGTTTAGCTGTAGTGTTTAGCCTTACCGGCAACGGATCCCTCAGTGTGATCAACCAGACCGTCGCCGTCGAGCCGGGCAGCACATACACTCTCCGCGTTTTTTATCGGGCAGAGCTCAAGACGGGCGAGGGCCTACGCTGGACGGTTGTTAACGCTAAAGACGGCACTGTGATAGCGACCACTGAGGCGGTCACCGCAGCGTCCGATTGGTCAGAGCTCCGCACCCTTTTCACCGTTCCCGCCGGCACTGACGGCATCATCATTTCCTTCGGCCGCGATACGTGCACGGGTACGGGATGCTCCGCCGCAGGGACTATCTGGTTCGACGACCTGGAGCTGATCAAGCAATGAGCGAGATTCAAAGAAACAGCGATCGTGAGGTCGGTAGCGATAATACCGAGGCCCGTATCTCGGCTCCCGCGGCCGCTTTATTTTTTTTGCTCCTCTTTATTCCGATAATATCGACCGTTTTTTTTGGAGCCGTTGACCGCTCGGCGATCGGAATTCTTGCCGTCCTTTCATCGATCATCGTTTTGCTCTGGGCTTGGATTTCCGTTCGCGAACGGTGCTTTCGCCTGGGTTCGCCGTGGCTTCTTGCACCACTTGCGGGCCTCGTTCTCATCGGTTTTGTACAACTTCTCCCGTTGGCTGGCTCGCCCCCGGGTGCCGATCTTCTCACCGTGCCGGCCTCAACCGCATTGTCCATCGATCCTTTCGCAACCCGGATGTTCCTCATCCGCCTGATCATCTATCTCTTATTTTTTGCCGCTGTTCTCACGTTCATCCGCTCGGAAAAACGCGTAAAGGTCGCGGTCATAACTATCGTGTCGTTCGGCGGATTGATGGCCTTTTACGCCATACTGCAACGCATGGCCGGCGCCGAAGCGATCTATGGCATACGGGAAACGCCTTTCGCGATCCCTTTCGGTTCCTTCGTTAACCAGCATCACTTTGCCGCCCTGATGGAAATGACCGCGGGCCTCGGCCTTGGGCTACTTTTCGGAGCCGGGGT
>DATHVL010000232.1:0-2177 GCA_035461325.1 Pyrinomonadaceae bacterium | reverse complement strand
CCTCCGCCGCCACCGGCTCGAGCTCCGCGTTATCGGCAACCGACATCATCTTCACCGGGTCGATCGCCGCAACCGTCGTATTGCCGTCCTTTTCATATACGACAACGTTGCACGGCAGCAGGAGGCCGAGATCGATATCCGTCTCCAGTGCCTCAAATGCAAATCCCGGATTGCATGCCCCTAGTATCTTGTACTCGCCAAAATCCTTATCAAGCTTTTCCTTGAACTTGGCCTTGAGGTCTATCTCCGTCAGCACGCCGAATCCCTCTTCTTTAAGCGTTTCCGTCACTCGCGAGACCGCCTCTTCAAATCCGAGTTCCACCTTCCTGCTAATTCCGTAGCTTCCCTTGCTCATTTGTGTCTGCATCGTTACTCCTCCGTGTCTTCCTGAAATTTGTTTTGGCGACGTTCCCCGACGTCGCATGCCCCGCGCATTCAAGTGTTAAACCCGAGCCGCGGCAATATCACGAGCTGCAGCAAAAGCCACAGCCCAACCATAATTGCAATTAATAAAAGTCCTTCCATAACTTCCCTTTCTCGTTAACCGGCAAACATCGTTTCGCGAAGCACCATATAAATGCCCATCACCAAAACGAACCAGCCGAACCCCTTTTTCAATCTGTATCCATCTACATACTTTGTCAGATATGACCCGACAAAGATACCGCTCACCGATGACGCCGTAAACACCAACAGGAACGGCCATGCGATCGCGGTCCCCGCCTGAATATCGCCCATAAAACCAAGCAGCGATTTCATCGCGATGATCACCAGCGATGTCCCGACCGCCCGCTTCATATCCAACCCGGCCAAAAGCACCAGTGCCGGTATTATCAAGAATCCCCCGCCCGCTCCGACAAGTCCCGTCAGCATACCGACCCCGATGCCCTCAAGCAGCACCAGCCCGAAATGATGCGTGTGCACCTTTTCACTGATCTCTTCAAGTTCGCGCGCCTCGCGCTTGCCGCGGATCATCGAGACCGAGGTCGCAACCATTAGCCCTGCAAAGAGCAGCAGCAGCCCCGTTCCCTTCCCAACCGAAAGGCCAAACAAGCCGATCTCCGCCGGTATCGCCGGCATTATCCACGCTCTTGTAGCATACACCGCCGCTATCGACGGTATGCCGAAAGTGAACGCCGTCTTGAAGTCGACGAGCTTTCTAAATGAGTTCTGAACCCCGCCCACTAAAGCCGTCGATCCCACTACGAACAGCGAATAGGCCGTCGCCAGGACCGGGTCGACACCCGCGAGATATACAAGGACCGGTACGGTCAATATACTCCCGCCGGCCCCGATCAAACCCAGCGAGATCCCGATGACGGCGGCCAGAATATAAGCCAGGATCTCCACCTAGTTCACCCTCCCCGGCCCCCGCCCGCGTCCCGATCCGCCGCCTGGGCCGCGCCCGCCGCCGGCACCGCCGCAGCGTTCAAAGGCTGGAAGATGGTTCTCCTCCGACGCCCTCTGCAGGTATTTATATGTATCTAAAACATCAGCGCGTTCCGTCGATTTGAACAGTCGTGTATACAGATCGCGGTTTACGACCTCGCCCTCAATACCGGCCTTGCACGCTTCGGCGACGCTCTGAAACTTCGGCGTTTGGCCCGTCCAGGGGTTCTCCGGAACCGCCAATCCATACTTGCCGAAGAGCTCCTTGAGCATATCGGCATGCCGACGCTCAGCCTCGATAATGTTCACAAAAGGCCGCGGGCTGTTGTGGTCCTTGTTCACCTGATCGTAAGTGGCGATAGCCAGATACTCATCGTTGAGCGCCAAAAGCAGTCCGTTGATCTCCTCTCGATTCAGTTCACCTTTGTACGCCGCATAGTCAAAATCACAGATCTTACATTCGTTCTGGCCCGGCGTCGGTGAAGCCGCTGTCTGCGCCACCGAGCTGCTTACATCCGTGTTTGTCGGTGAGTTTGCCGCTCCATTCACGGCACACCCATAAAGTGTTCCCATCAACGCTAGCGCGATGATCCCAATGCTCGTTCTCATTTCACTACCTCCACAGCGGAACGGCCGCTCTCAATAGCGGCCGCTTGCCGTTTGCAATTACGAATTCGCACACGCCGTTGCCAGTACATCCGTTTCGAGGCCCTTCTCCATCCAGGCGCTTGTCCCGCCCGTGACGTTGTAAAGTTTTTCGAACCCCGCATTCTCAAGGATGCTCGTTG
>DATHVL010000231.1:0-3318 GCA_035461325.1 Pyrinomonadaceae bacterium | reverse complement strand
CTCGGCGGTAATCTCCCGCACGATTCCCTGCTAGCGGGCGCGATCGATGTTTATCCCGAATACACCGGTACTGCATTCACGGCGATATTGAAGAACGACCCCCTGACCGATCCCGAAAGGGTTTACGAGCTGACCCGGGATCAATACCAAGAGCGTTTCAATTTATCCGTTAGCCCGCCCCTCGGATTCGCTAATGATTTCGCGATCCTTGTTCGCGGTGATGTCGCACGGACTTCCGCGTTAAGGACGATTTCCGACGCAGTGCCGGTGTCGCGTGATTGGCAGGCGGGTTTTGGCCAGGACTTTATGTCGCGGGCAGACGGGTACCCCGGCTTCGTCAAGGCGTACGGTTTTTCGTTCCGGAAACCTCCCCGCGAGATGGACCTTGGCCTGACCTACCGAGCGCTCGCCGCCGGCGAACTCGACATCATCGCCGGCAATTCTACTGACGGGCTGATCGACGCGCTCGACCTCTATCAACTCGAGGATGACCGCCGCTACTTCCCGCCCTATCAGGCGGTTTACATCGCCCGCGCGGAGGTTGAACCCCTTCTCCGTTCCGCCTTCGATCGGCTATCGAACGCGATCACGACCGAGGCGATGCGGCGGATGAACAACGCCGTCGACGCCGATCGCCGCCCGGTCGCGGTGGTCGCCGCCGAGTGGCTGCGGTCAGCGGGCTTTTAACCGCACTTCTACAATGCTAAAATTTGTTTGCAACTTTCCGTAAGTTGTTGTAATCTCATTGCTTGATAATTCCTTCTCTCGTTTGTCGACGGTAAGCTTGTTCTCAGCGTGAGGGCAGCATGGATATTGTGAGGGATGGTTCGTTAATCACTGTCAGAAGCGGTGCGTGTAATGTTCACGTGCCTTCTAACGTTGGTCCTTCGCTGCACACCGTTACACCGAAAGTCACAACCCACCGTAAGAAACTTCTTCAATATCACTAAAGTCCCGTGTGTTCGTGTGTCTCTAGGCACACCGCGCAAATGTAATAGTTTGCCGAACCCGCTCTTTGGTTGATGAGAAAAAATTAAACAAAATGAGTTTTAAAGAATTAGGCTTGCAGCCTTTCCTGACGGATAGGTGCAAGCAAATGGGTTTTACAGAACCCACTCCCGTACAGAAAATGGCCATCCCGGTCATCCTTGATGGCGGCGACGTGATCGGAACCGCCGAGACCGGCACAGGCAAGACCGCAGCATTTTTGCTCCCGATCCTGCAGCAGCTGAACGGTCGTAAGAACCGCAAGGGCACTTCGGTGCTCGTGCTAGCCCCTACGCGTGAACTGGCTAACCAGATCGATGCCGAATGCCGCAAGTTTGCCCCAAAGGGCATCACATGCGCAGCCATAATCGGCGGGTCCGGTTACGGCAAACAAACGGCTGCGCTCGAGCGCGGCGTCGATATACTCGTCGCGACGCCCGGCCGGCTGATGGATTTTATGGAGCAAGGAATGGTCGATCTTAGTCGGCTGACCACGCTCGTTTTGGACGAGGCGGACCGTATGCTGGACATGGGCTTTTTGCCCGCGATCAAGCGCATCGTCGCCGCGGTTCCGGAAAAGCGACAGACACTGTTCTTTTCGGCCACGATGGCGCCTGAGATCGAAACGATCGCTCGCAAGATCGTCACCGATCCCGAATACATCGAGATCGGCCGCCGCGGAAGTGCTGCGGTCATGGTCGAGCAAACGGCTTATCCGGTGGCGCAGCAATTCAAAATGCCGCTGCTGCTTGAACTTCTCGAAAAGGAAGACTTCGACCGGGTGCTCGTCTTTACACGGACCAAGCGTGGGGCAGATCGCCTTTCGCATGTCCTGGCCCAGCGTTCGCTCAAATCGAACAAAATACACGGCGACCGCAGCCAGTCTCAGCGTGAGGCGGCGTTAAAAGCGTTTAAGGACGGACGTACGCGGATCCTCGTCGCTACCGATGTTGCGGCACGAGGAATTGATATCGATTCGGTATCTCATGTGATAAACTATGATATACCCGTGGTTCCGGAAGATTATGTCCATCGTATTGGTCGTACCGGCCGCGCGGGTAACGCGGGCCGTGCCATCACGATCTTTACCATCGCCGAAGAACACGCGATGCGCGAGATCGAGAGATTGACCGGCCAGGAACTGGAGAGGGTTGTGTTGCCCGCTTATGGCGGAGCACCTACTGCAACCCGTGCTATCGGGGTTAAATCACCGGCGAAACGCACCTTCCGTTCATTCGGGGGCCGGCGACGCCGTTAAAATACTATGGTAAGTAAGATAAAAGCAGAAAAATACGCGGTGGGCGATTCGATCACGATGATGTGCTCGGGTTGCGATGACGATATGCCGCACACTATTGAAACCGTTACCAAACTCGGCAAGATATCAAAGGCAATTTGCGACACCTGCGAGGGCGTCAGCACGTTTAACCGTGGTGTCAAAACCTCGGTCGCTGTCGGTAAGGCAAAGGCGGCTTCGCCTTATGACCGGACCCGCAAGTACCGAAAGGGCCAGGCAATGACCCATTCCAAATTTGGACACGGTGAGGTTACGGCGGTTGTCGAGACGCAAAAGATCGACGTACTTTTCGGTGATACGACACGTCGGTTGATCCACTCTCAGGAATCGGTCTGACTTTGAACAAATACACGAAAGGCGGCCCCCTCAAAAGAGGCCGCCTTTTCGTCGTTTGTGCTTCGATTCGCTCGAGGCTTTACCTGCGGCCCCTGAATAGAAATCCAAGCACCAAGCCGACCGCGGCAGATATCAGTATCGTCTGCCCCGGCTTTTTACGAGCATACTCCTTGGCTTCTTCAACAAGCTCCTTCGGGTCCTTGTTCTGCAGTTCTTTAAATTTCTCGCCGGCATATGCGAATTTCTCGTTCGCAAAATCGCGTGCCTTCACAGCCGCGTCCTGGACCTTCTGACCGTATTCACTCGCCTGCATCTTCAGATCTCCTAAATACTCATCGTCTCCAAAGCTTGTACCTCCGGTTCCCACCGGCACCAAGCCCTGTTCTAATTCTCGTTCCGCCTTCTTCACTTCGTTATCAAAATCTGACATATTTTCCTCCTTTTTCTTGTGCGGACGGCCGCTGCCGCTCCGCAAGTCTATCGATAATTGCTGTTCGCACTTCTGATGAATCGTATTCCGTAATGGTTGTAACGAAGCCCGACGCGGAAAAGTTCATGGGACGCCCGATTTTAACCACGCGGCCCGGCGACTTAAAGGATTTTTTTTGGGCCACTTGACAACGATTTATCTGACATGTAAATCTAACGCTTTCAGGGTAGTAAGCACTTACTTTTGCAAAGGAGCTAAGTTGGTAAAC
>DATHVL010000230.1:0-8037 GCA_035461325.1 Pyrinomonadaceae bacterium | reverse complement strand
ATGATGAATCAACACCGCGCCGAGCTGTTCCGTATTCGGCAGCACCGATCATACCCGGAATAACACCACGTCGGACCTCGCCGGCGAACGGCATTTCTTTGCCTGCACCCAATCTAAGTGCAGCTTTTTCAGTCCGGACGTTATTAAACTGCGGGGTTACTCGGGTGCCGCCGTTGGTCAATGCAGTTACCATCACTGCAAGCTGCAGCGGCGTCACTTCAAAATCATCTGCATGTGAGTAGATCCGGGGATTCTTGTTGCCGTAGGGTAATTTGCCGGGAAACTCACCGTCGGCATTAACCCCCGTCTTCTGGCCGAGCCCCATCTTCTTGGCATAATCGATCATCGTCTCGGTACCCATCTTTACGCCGATGCGCTGAAAGTAGGCATTGTTCGAATATGCAAGAGCGTCATTCAGGTCGAGCTTCATCGGATCGCCGATGATGCTTCCGTCGCCGCTGATCAGATTTTCATTAATTCCGGCGACGCCCGTTACCAATTTGATCGTCGAACAAGGTTTGAACCCGTGCTTCACACCCCACTCCTGATTCACCATCGTCAGAATGCGGCCGGTTTTGGCCTCCATTACAACGATCGTTCCTGCCCGTTCGCCTAAGGCATTCATCGCGACCCGGCGGATACGCAGGTCTTCGCCTTCAGTATTATCCTTTAATATATTTGCGACGGTGTCAGAACGCAGGCCGCGTTCAAAGGCGAGTTTTCGGGCACGGGCTTCGCGGGCCGCCTGTTCGCGGCGACGCTGTGCGGCGAGTGCGGCTTGGCGTTTTTGCTCTTCAGCTTTCTTACGAGCGGCCTCTTTGCGGAGCTGCGCCGCAGTCATCTTTTTAGGCGGTGTCTTTTTCTGAGGTGCTTTTTTCTGTGCAGCAGTTTTCGCCTTGTTAGAAGCCACGGCTTTCGAAGCGGGGTTCTTGGCCGGGGTCTTGGCCTTTGCGGTGCTCTTCGCCGGAGCCGGTTTCTTAGCTGCGGGTTTTTTGGGAGCGGGCTTCTTGGTCTGCGATGCAGAGGCGATACCGCCTGAGAATACGGAAAGGATAATGAGGAACGCCGTCAAAAGCCGTGTGAGACGCTCTTCGGGTAACATTGACTTCATGCTTTACCTCAGCTAGCCGGGCAAAAAAAATTGATTTGTTGTTGAAGGCCGAAAGTTCCGCTAGGGTAGAGTTCGTTTAACGGAACCTTTGAAAAAGCTAATTAGGAATATAACATTCACACTGGCGAGGGTGCAAGGAAATTTAAGCATTTGTATAAGAAAGTTCGAACATGACATTTCTTAACACTTTTCGGGGGAAGCTATTGGTGGTGCTGGCGATCATGCTCGTGGCGACGATCGGCGTTCAGTATTACCTGAATCTCCTGATGCAGGAGGAGAATAATGTGCTTCGCGAGGCTCAGATGCGTGCCATTGTATCGGGCTTCGCGGTCGGGGCGTACAGCATGACGGGCAGTGAGCGTTTGAGCGACTTACTTGCAGACCCGGATCAGACTTTTCTGGACCCATCATCCGCCGAAAGGATCCGCGATATCATAATTATCGACAACGAGTGGCGCATCTCTGACAGCCTCAATCCCAACTATCTGCCGACACTCGGGGCGGACGGCGAAACGGTTTACCGCCGGCTCGAGGACCTCAATGACCTGCCGCCGCTGATGGAGGGGAGCCGTTTGGGTCAAGATATCGAGCGGTTCCCAAACCGGCCGGCCGAGAGCGGAAAAGAGGTTGACGACGAGGCTCACGCCGTTCCTATCGAAACAAGCCAAGGGCAGTGGTACATCATGGTCTTGCTGCGCAACGACCGCGGTGAGGCTGCGGCCCGCGCTGCACAGCCTCTTTTGGCGACGCTTGGAGTTTTGTCGATCTCGACGATAGTGATGTTCTTCCTGGTTTGGCGATTCACTAAGCCGATCGCGAACTTGTCGGCAGCCGCACGGAAGGTTGCCGAGGGCGAACTGACGGTTCGCGTACCGGACGAGGGCCAGCACGACGAAATGGGACGGCTCGCAGGCCGGTTCAACGAGATGACCCGGGAGCTCGAAAAGTCGAAGGCTCTCGAGGAACAACTGCAGCAGGCCGAGAAAAGCGCTGTGATCGGGCGGCTCGGTTCAGCTATCGCCCATGAGATCAGAAACCCGCTCAATTACATCAATCTGACGCTCGATCACCTCCGTGCAAAATATTCGCCCGGAGACGAACGCGAGTCGCAGTTCCGTAAAATGATCAGCCAGCTCAAACAGGAGGTCGCCCGCATCAACCAGCAGATCTCCGACTTTCTGAACTACTCGCGTCCCGCCAATGTGCAGCTCAAACCGCTGGACGCCCGCGATGTGGTCGAAGATTCGATCCGCCTTGTAGAGGGCCAGGCAGGCGAAAGCAATATCACTATCAGCGTCGTGGAACAGGAAAATGTGCCGGAGATCGGTGGAGATCGGGAGTTTTTGCGTTCGGTGTTCAATAACTTATTCATTAATGCCGTTCAATCGATGGGCAATGACGGTGGTTCGCTAACGGTCAAGATCGCTCCGGACGCCACCGCCGACATGGTGTGTTTCGAGGTGATCGATACCGGCAACGGCATTCCGGATGAGAACCTCGAAAAGATCTTTGAGCCTTATTTCTCGACAAAGGAAACGGGAACCGGCTTAGGACTTGCGATCGTTCAAAAAATCATCGAAGGCCACGGCGGGACAATAGAAGTCGAATCGACGGTGGGAAAAGGTACGAAGTTTACCGTACGGCTGCCCCGGGAAGGAGAAGACGGCCGAACGATAAGTGCGTAAGGTTAAGGGGGACAGGGATGAAGATATTCTCAAAAGGATTTCTTTCGGAACTTTACAAGAAGATCATCGATGACGACGTCTTAGGAAATGCGGCGCAAGTGGCCTTTTATTTTACGTTTGCACTTTTTCCGCTTTTGCTTTTCTTGATGAGCCTTTTCGGCATCATCCTGAGCGACAAAGAAGATCTACAGCAGGAGCTTTTTACATTGCTCGGACAAGTAATGCCGGCTTCCGCTTTCGATCTGGTAAAGACGACCCTGAACGAGGTAACTGCCAGCGCGGGCGGCGGAAAGTTGACGATCGGTATTTTAATTACGTTATGGTCCGCATCTGCCGGTGTCGACACGATCCGCAACGCTCTAAACGGGGTTTACAATCTCGAGGAACGGCGTTCCTGGATCAAAGCTCGCGGCACCTCGCTGCTGTTGACGCTGGCGCTTGGAGTTCTGATCTTGATCGCATTGGCACTGGTGGTCTACGGCTCGCAGTTGATCGCGATGGTAGTGCCGATCGATATCCCGATCATTCTCGAGGTTCTGGAATATCTACTTCTACTTGCGGTGCTCTTGTCAGCGTTCGCACTTCTCTACAATTTTGCGCCGAACCACGAGCCGTTCGAATGGAAATGGATATCGCCCGGGGCAGTTATCGGAGTTGTATTGTGGATAGTTTTTTCGATCGGGTTTCGGATATATCTTAGCTACTTTAACACCTATGCCGCGACCTACGGTTCGCTGGGAGCGGTCATCATTTTGCTGCTTTGGCTATACCTTACGGCGCTGGTAATTCTTATAGGCGGTGCAGTTAATGCCATCCTGGATGAGAAATCCGGCGTCCAAAAGGAGGCGCACGATCCCGAACAGGAGGCTGATGAGCGCGAAGGAACGGGAAAGGACGCCAATACTTAGTTAGGGGAACAGGCATCTATTTATGGCAAGGAAATCGATATTGGTCGTTGACGACGAACGCAATCAGCGGGAGATCTTGGAAACCATTTTATCGGGCGAGGGTTACGACGTGACCACGGCCAGCTCGGGCGAGGCGGCGATGAAATTCGTCGAGTCGCGCCGGTTCGACCTCGTCTTGACGGACCTCAAAATGACGGGTATGAGCGGACTTGAACTGCTCAAGGAGCTGACGAATTTTGACAAGTCGATCATCGTGATACTGCTGACGGCTCATGGGTCGGTCGATTCGGCTGTAGACGCTCTGCGGCTCGGCGCGTTCGACTATCTGCAGAAGCCGTACGACAGCGAGAAGCTGCTCGAAACGGTTGATCGAGCGCTGAAAAAACTGTCCGCGCTGGACACCGAGATCGTTTCCGTCTCGCCGGAAATGGACAAGGTCAAGAAGCTGATCCTCAAGATCGCGAAATCGAACTCGACCGTCATGATACGGGGCGAGAGCGGAACGGGCAAGGAACTGATCGCGCGTTCGATGCACAAAAACAGCCTGCGTTCTAACGAAACTTTTCAGGCGGTAAACTGCGCCGCGATCAACGAAAATCTATTGGAATCAGAACTCTTCGGGCACGAAAAGGGCTCATTCACCGGTGCCGTCGGTGAGAAAAAGGGACTGTTCGAGATCGCAAATAACGGCACACTTTTCCTCGATGAGATCGGGGAACTCGACATCGCACTGCAGGCAAAGCTGCTCAGGGCTTTGCAGGAACGCGAGATCAGGCGGGTCGGCGGCGTAAAAGAAATTCCCGTCGACGTTCGCGTTCTTGCGGCGACAAACCGGGACCTACTGAAGATGACCGAGGAAAAGAGGTTTCGCGAAGATCTGTATTATCGTTTAAACGTTCTATCGATCGATGTGCCGCCGCTCCGCGAGCGACGGTCGGACATTCCCGTACTTATCGATTTCTTTATCAAAAAGCATACGCGGGGCACGGACCGCACCATCGCCGTCGATCCAAGGGCACGCAAGCTGCTAGAGGATTATCACTATCCCGGCAATGTGCGCCAGCTTGAATCTGCCATCGAGCGTGCGATCCTACTCAGCGAGAACGACACGATCATGCTCGACGACCTGCCGCCGGAAATGACTCAGAGCTTGGGAGGGTCATCGATCTTAGCTTCGGATGAGAATTTCAAACTGCCCCCCGAGGGCGTCAATTTTGAGGACGTGGAACGCAGCCTGATAATGCAGGCGATGGACCGGACAGATAACAACATCACAAAATCCGCCAAGCTCCTGGGCCTTACATTCCGCACTCTGCAGTACCGGCTGGAGAAATACGGGATCAAGAAGGACGGGGATGAGGGAGAAGGGGAAGAATGAGTCAAAGTCGGAATTCGGATTTCGGAATTCGGCTTTCAACAAAGTGGCTCGTATACTGACCACTGACTACTGCCGACTGACCACTGTTTCATGGAATGGTTCTCGACATTGACGCTGGCGCTGGGTTCGGCATGGACCTCGGGGATCAATCTGTACGCCACGGTCTCGGTGCTGGGGCTGCTGCAGAAATTCGGGTTCACAAAACTTCCCGGCGGGCTTGAGGTGCTCGACAACTGGTGGATCATCGGCATCGCCGGCAGTTTGTACCTGGTCGAGTTTTTTGCTGATAAGATCCCGTATGTTGACAGCGTCTGGGACGTGGTTCACACGTTCATCCGCGTGCCCGCGGGCGCGATCGTCGCCTACGGCGCCACGCTCGACCTGGATCCTTCTATTTACATTCCGGCAGTTCTGATCGGGGGCGGGCTTGCCTTTTCGTCACACGGCACAAAGGCCGCCCTACGAGCCGGTGCAAACCTATCGCCGGAACCGGTCTCCAAGTCGGTTCTTTCCCTTGGTGAAGACGTGATCGCATTCGTTGGGGTATTGCTTGCCGTATTTGCTCCGATCGCAATCGCGATCGTCCTCATCATCTTCGTCATCTTCTTTATATGGTTCCTTCCAAAGGTGCTGCGGGCCTTTGCCAAGATCGGGCGAGCCACAAAAGCCCTCCTCGGCGGCGAAAATTTAAAGGAAGTTGCACGCAAGGCACCGTGACCTCAACCGTTCTAGGGCAAGAAACCCGAACGGAGGAACACGATGAAAACCTTGATACTTTTCCTTTTTGTGCTCGCAGGAATGCTGGCGGGCTGCGGCAACGAGGCGGCGTCACTGAGCGGGACGAGCAGTAATTCTACAATTTATTCACCCGGGGCGACCGCGGTCGAGACCAATGCTGCGGCGCCGTCGGAGCAATTCCGCACGGAGGGCGGCGGCGGAGGCGGTGGGGCCGAGGACGCAGTCAAGCTTGACCAAGCTGAGAACTCCGGCCGGCCCGCGGTGCCGATGGATCGGAAGATCATCCGCAACGCCGAGCTACGGCTCGAGGCCGATTCGCCCGAAGAGGTCCAGCGTAGGGCTGGCGCGATCGCCGAGGCGAAAGGCGGATTCGTGGTCGAATCGCAGCAGAGCGGCGGCGACGGGCGGACCGGCAAACGTGACAGCGTCGCAATGACGCTCAGAATTCCGACAGACAAATTTGCGGAAACGCTGGACGAGATCCGGCGTGAAGCGGGCAGTGTCGTGATGGAGCACATCACGGGCAAGGACGTCACCGAGGAATTTATTGACATCGAGGCACGGCTCAAGGCACAACGGGCGCTCGAAGCGCAATTCATGGAGATAATGAAACAGGCGAACTCCGTGGAACAAGCTCTCAGCGTACAGCGGCAGTTGGCAGATGTCCGTGGCGACATCGAACGGGTTGAGGGACGCAAGCGTTTTCTGGACAACCAGGCAAGCCTTTCGACCGTAAAGCTGCGGATCGAAACTCCCGCGGCGATCTCCGCCAGCGGGACGGGATTCTTCTACAAACTCGGCAACGCGGTTGGCACGGGGTTGGACTCGGCGTTCGATTTTGTACTCGGCCTCGTAACGCTCGTGATCGCTCTAACGCCCTTTGCACTATTTATCGGCTTGCCCGGCTACCTGATAGCAAGGTATTTTTGGAGAAAGGCTCGGCGGTCACGGCTTGCCGCAGAGATAGCCGAAGAAGAGTTGCAGAACGGATGATAATAGAGAGAATTTTTCAGGTAACGGCGGCCGCCCTTGCAGGTGCCGCCGCCTATTTTTTCTGGCAGGGGAGCCCTGATGCGGGCTTCATCGCTGTCGTGCTGGGCTCGGTCGCGTTCTTGCTGAGCGTCAGGTTTCAGGTGAAGGAACGCAACCGTCTGCGCGAAGCCGAACGCGAGCGTGCGATGGCCGGATCCGAACAGGAGGCCCGCGAGGATGGGTGAATCGTCTCGTCTCACGCGCGCATGAGACACATGAAACACCTGAGACGGGTGAGACGGGGTGAGACGACTTAGCTCCGATAGCAATGGCAAAGATCGTTTTAGCAACATTCGGCTCGCTCGGCGATCTTCACCCAAAGATCGCTCTCGGCCTGGAATTGCGTGAACGCGGACACGATGTGACAATCGCAGCGATGGAGTTCTACCGCGAGCGGATCGGCCAGACCGGACTCGAATTCGCGCCGCTGGCTCCACACCTCGATCCCGAGAACAAAGAACTTGCGATTGAACTGATGCATTCTCTTCGGGGGCCGGAAAGGATCATTAAAGACATCATCTTTGGAAATATCCGAGCACAGTATGACGACCTTACCGCAGCCATCGATGGCAAGGACCTTTTGGTCACGGGAGAGGTAGTCTACGCCGTCACGTCGGTTGTCGAAAAAACGGGGATAAAATGGATCTCGACCAGCCTCCAGCCCACGACCTTCTTTTCGGTCTATGACCCGATCGTACCGCCCGCGGCACCGTGGATAGAAAAGTTCCGTCCGCTCGGACCCAATTTCTTTCGCGTGTTCTACCGCATCATGAGGTTGATGGCCGCCCACTGGTACACGCCATATAAGAAATTCCGCCGCGATCTCGGTCTCAGCGACGATCACGATCCGATCTTCGACGAAAAGTACTCGCCGCTGCTGCATCTCGCTCTATTCTCAAAGGTTCTAGCCAAACCGCAGCCCGACTGGCCTCATAACACGATCCAGACCGGATTCTGTTTTTACGACGGCAAGAACGATACCGGGAAGATGCCCGACGGGTTGGCTGAGTTTCTAGACAGTGGCGAGCCGCCGATAGTCTTCACGCTCGGGTCCGCCGCGGTGATGGACCCACGCGATTTCTTTGAGCAGAGCATTGCGGGGGCAAAGACGCTCGGCCGTCGTGCGGTCCTGCTATACGGCATCTTCAACGAGCCGCCCAAAGGCCTAACCGACGATATCGTAGG
>DATHVL010000229.1:0-9217 GCA_035461325.1 Pyrinomonadaceae bacterium | reverse complement strand
TGATTCGTTCATTTCTCTACCTCTGGATCTGAAACTGGGAGGAGCTTGCAATCAAATAGACTGCCGCCCGGGCCCTGCCTAGCGGATCTGTTGCCGGTATCGCCGTTACTGCGGGAAGGATCGCCGCCCGCATTGCCGGTGACATTCGGCCGTGGAGAAGTGCGAGGCTGAGTTCGTCGAGCATCATATTGCCGGTCGGGTCGGCGGCAGCGAGTTGCTGCATATAAGACAGATCGATCCGGGTTCCCTGAGGGGCATTCTCGGAAACGGGAATGCCGGCAAAAGCGATATTGTTCACCACATTTGCCCGGGCGATAGCGGTGCCCGTCGTCATCAGGCCAAACTCCGGCCCGGGAAGCGTCGTTCCCGGGATCACGTAGTCGGGCGGATAGTAATTAAAGACCGTCGGTGAATTGAAGGGGTTTTGTGCCATCGGGTTGAGATAAGGCAGCAGAAAACCGTCGCTTTGTCCGGTACCGTCAAAAGATCTGACGTTAAATGCCCTTAAGATATTAGTAACGAACTGCACGGGTTCACGCAGTTTTCCATACCCGGGGTCGGTCTTAAAATCGCCCCGTGCTTCTGGATCTAGCAGGATCGCACGAACTACCGCTTTCAGATCACCGCGAACGCCGACTCCATTATTATTGAAGACCGCGGCTACCCGGCCGAGGTATGCAGGGGTCGGATCACTTGTTACAAGGTGCTGAATCAAAAGCTTACTCACGAATGGAGCCACATTAGGATGATGAAAAATATTGTCGAGAGCCATCTCAAGCTCTGTGTCGCCATTCAATCCGGCGGGGATATTCACGTTTGGCGCATCGGGATAGGACAGAAGCGTTTTCGCTGTGATGTCGTGGTTGTTCTGATTTAGGATCATCGGATCCTTATAATTCACGACCCCGGGCTGAGAGTTCGGGCATGTCTGGTTGCAGAATGACCAGCCCGTGAATACCTTTGTGAAATTATCGACCGTCGTCTGGTCATATGTCGGAATCGGTTCTCCGTTTCCGTCGAGCTGCAGCGTCCCGTCCTGGTTCATCATGAACAATCCGATCGAGAAAAGCTGCAGAATCTCCCGCGGATAATTCTCATTCGGATTTGTCCGTGTGCTGCGAGCCATATCCAAGTAGTTGCCCATACCCGCATTCAGCGTCATAGCCTTCATCAAGTCTCGGTAGTTGCCGAACGCGTTTTGGGCGAGAACTTTGTAGTATGCGAGCATCCAACTCGCTTGTTGCGTATCAACGCCGGAAATCACCCATACCTGCGAAAGACTCCAAGCAACCCGGTGACGTAGTTGAGAATTGCCGTAAAGAGCTTCCTTAAAAAACCAGTTCTGGACCGGGTACATACTGTAATGGTCGCGGATGCAGCGGCGGTATTCGAGAGTGGTATTGGGAAGGAACATCCCGCAGCCGAGCGTGGAGTTCTGAGCGTCGATAGATTTGAGGGGAATATCGGGGTATGGAACTGAAGGGTAAGGGGCGGCGAGTTGCTCGGCAAGCCATACCCTCAAACCGATTCGGCGAATGCGGAAATCAAGATCGGGTGATTGCCCAAAAGCTGCCTGCTGGAGAAATCGCTTCCTGTCACCGGACCAACGGTAACCGACCAGGTCATCCGAGGAAACTTCGTGTGTCGACTCCCACTTTTCGTTCACCGGCATCGGAATGCGTCCTCCGGTTTGCCCGTACCCGAGAAGAAGTTTGTCGCTTGTTAGCCCACGCCAGGTGACGCTGATGAGGACATCGCCGATCTGCGGCGCATCCCAAAAGCCGAGTTCATCTGTGAGCACCGTCGAAACGGCAAGAGTGCTGGTCCCGGCGGATTCGATACGCGTTACCGGAAAGCGAAAATGTCGGCCCAAGGAGTCCAGAATATTTATGCGGAATGCGTTGGCCCCTTCGCCAGGCAATAATCCGACGCCGGAAACATAGATCTTGATCGTTGAATTCGGCGGGAACGCGGTGTCGACGACCCGACTGCGTTTATAGAAACCCTCACGGACCGCTTTGACCCGAGATGATCCTGGTTCTGCCATCAAAATGGGAGCAGGTGAATTCGGATCGGGATCGATCTGGGCGGTTCCTGAGATCCAAGTTGCAAGAATAACGAAAGTGATCGAAAGGATCGACGGGACAATGCGGTGCATTGATTTCCTCCTCAGAAACGCCGGACTGCGGCCGGAACTCGTAACCAAATTTCGTGGGAACCCTAGATCTTTTTGAGCCGTTCGCTCTGCTTCGCGAGGCTGTCTGATAAATGCTATGTTGTAAGACGCCGAAGCACGATATTTGGTTGAGAAAATGCAGAAGATCGAAAGACCAACGGTTGATAAAACGCCAAAGCGCCGCTCGGTGAAGGTGCCAACTCCCGAAGGATTCAGCTTTCGTCATGCCGTGCAGGGACATGGCTGGTACGACCTCGCGCCTTTCAAATTCGACGAAGAATTATCAAGTTTGGCGTATATATTCAGGGACCGCAAGAGCGGCCGGCCGGTCGAGGGAACCATTAAAGAATCAAATGGTTCGCTGACGGTTTCGATAAACGGTGATGCAGATACCGAAGGAATCATCCGGGACGTCAAACATATTCTCCGGTTCGACGAGCCGCTTGAAGAATTTTACGAGGTCGCGGCCGGTAAACCGGGGATCGAATGGGCAGCACGCAGCAAAGCAGGCAGACTGTTACGCTCGGCAACGGTCTATGAGGACCTGGTCAAGACAATGTGCACGACGAACTGTTCATGGTCGCTCACGCGTAATATGGTCGCGAACCTGACCGGGCTGCTGGGCGACGAGGCGGCCGGCGGATCGCGGGCATTCCCGACCGCCGAGGCAATGGCCGCTGTACCTTCTGAGTTTTACCGCGAAGAGATCAGGGCCGGCTATCGTTCGCCATATCTTTATGAGCTTGCCAAGGCCGTTGCCCAGGGCAAACTCCACCCTGAATCGTGGCTCGCCAGCGACCTTCCCACTATCGAGCTTAAGCAGGAAATAAAACGCGTTAAGGGTATCGGCGATTATGCGGCCGATAACCTCCTGAAGCTCCTCGGGCGATACGACGGATTGGCTCTCGATTCATGGCTTCGGGCCGGGTATTACAAAAAGCATAATAAGGGCCGTAAGTGCACGGACAAACGCATCGAAAAGCACTATGCGAAATACGGCCATTGGCGGGGCCTCGCGATATGGTGCGATATGACCGAGAACTGGTTCGCTGAGGATGGCGGAAGAAACTAGACCCCGTAGGGGCAACCGCATCGTTTCTTGAGGAATCGATGCATATTGTAAACTTATCCCATTCGGGAAGCGTAAATCTACAAATGGGACTCGAGGGAAAGACACTTCAGGGGCGGTATTTGATCGAACGCCAAGTGGGCCAGGGCGGAATGGGCGCGGTTTATATTGCCTCCGACCAGCGGTTTAATGCCACAGTCGCGATCAAGCAGACGCTGTGCATGGACGACAACTACCGCATGGCCATCGAGCGTGAGGCCCGGCTTCTGAACAGCCTGAAGCACAACGCTCTGCCAAGAGTGATCGATCATTTTGTAGAGAATAACGGCCAGTTCCTGGTGATGGAGTACATCCCGGGCGAGGACCTCCATTTTATTCTCGAGGAAACAAGCAGCCCTTTTCCGGTCGACAAGGTCCTTTCGTGGGCTGATGAGCTGCTCGACGCACTGGACTTTTTGCATAATCAGGAAGTTCCGGTCATTCATCGCGACATCAAGCCCCAGAATCTGAAGCTCCAGCGTAACGGCAACGTCGTGCTTCTGGACTTTGGGTTGGCAAAAGGAACGCCGACGGAATCTAACAACAAGACCGCCGCTAAAAGCATTTTCGGGTACTCGCGCAACTACGCGTCGCTGGAACAGATCCAAGGAACGGGGACCGATCCGCGAAGTGACCTTTACTCGCTTGCGGCTACGCTCTATCACCTAGCCGTGGGTTCGCCACCTGAGGATGCTCTTACACGGGCAATGGCAGTTCTAAACGAGACGCCGGATCCACTCGTACCGGCGCATATGGCAAACCCGGCCGTTCCTGCCGGGGTCTCGGCGATCTTGTATTCGGCGATGTCCCTTAATGCGGCGAATCGTCCTGAATCGGCGGATGAGATGCGGGCGATGTTGGCGGAGCACGAAAGTTATGCGGACCATGCTCCCGTCATGAGCGTTGCTGCAGCTGCAACCGGAGTGCGGCCCCAGATATATGCACAAAAGACGAGATTACTCCCCGAAGCAACGTCGGCGGACATACACGTTTCAACCGAAGCTCGTACGCGGCTCATGCCCGAAGACGGATCAGTGATGACAAAGGTCCGGGAGCCGAAGACGACCGTAAGCGAAGGTGGCTACCGCCAATTTGCTTTTGCGGCCGGAGGACTGGGTGTACTGCTTGCCGCGGGCGTTTTTGCCGGTGCGTTTTTCGTGTTTGAGCCGTACAGTGATTTACCGGTCGAGAGGCAAATGCAGTTGGTACCCTCGAGCCAGGGCCAAGTCGAACTAGATCAGCCCGCGAGCCCGAATGATGGGGCGGCAAATCCCACCGAGATCGCCTCCAATGTAGAAACGACATTCGAGCCCAATGCTCGAGCCGCGACGACCTCACCGCCCCCTAAGCAGGCCGAGAGAACACCCGGTGCGACTTCGCCCCGGCCGCCGAAACAGCCAGAGACGCTCGCCCCTGACGAGATGGTCGTGGTCGGTGAAACGGTCTATATGGGGAATATGAAGATCACCACCTCAGGGATCGAGCCGTTTGACGGTAAGCTGCCGAAACTCGCGCCCGGAGTCGAAGGCCCAAAGCGGATCACATTAAATGAGCTCACTCCCGAACAACAACGGCGCCTGAAAGCGATTCGGCAAAATAATTTTAACTTTAATGTAAAGGTGCCGCGGCCCCCGCACAGGCCAGGAAATTAGTGCTGCTCGCTGCGGCCGTAGACCTTTTCGATCGGAAAGCTATTCTCTATAAACTTGAGGTGGATCTTCGCCCGGTCTTCGCCCAGATCTTTTCTCTCGCAAACCACTGCCAGGCCGGAAAAATCGAATTGGGTGCTGATAAATTTGACGCGATCGCCGACGTTGACATCAAGCGATGAGACGACGGCTGCGCCGCTTTTGCTTATGTTCTCGGTTACGGCACGGGCTCCGTTTACTGCACGACGCTCAGCGTTAACCTGAGACAGATAGAGTTCGAAATTACTCCAATAACGGATCTCTTTCCGGACGGTAAACTCCCCTGGCTCCGGCCTTATTTTCCACAACCCGTCACCGTTCATGCCGCAGATCGTAAACCGCTGAGTTGGCTCGGCCTCGTATTCAGCGGGCGGTTCTTTTCCGATGAACGCCACCCCGACGTGATAGCTGGTGCCTTTTTTCTCTTCGACTTTCTGGCTGTACTGGACGAGGCCCCAAATGCTGTAAAGCTCTTGATCGTGGTCGTAGCAGCGCAGATATGCAGGCAGCGGAACCTCTAAATATACAAGGGTGCCCGCTTTGCACTCGCGGGTTGATTGAAAGCTCGAGCCAGTAGCGGAATAGCTCGTCAACTCGGCACGACATTTCCACTCCTTTTTTTCGGAATGGCCGCGGATCACGGCTTCCATTTCAGAAGCCGGTGTTTCGACTGGGGGTGATTCTAGCTCTGCGACGACGGACATTTATTACTCCGAAATTGTTCCAGTTTTGGCAAATTCCTAACCGATCCCCTCAAGCGGGAAGAGGTGGTCGATGAATTCAAGATGGAGGCGAACGATGCCGTCTTTGCCGATTCGCCGCCCGCGTACGATCGAGATGATCGAAATGTTATGGCGGTCGCTGCGAACGCGCATAAATGACCCCGTCTCAGCACTAAACGAGGTCATCACGGCCGCTCCGCCGAGACTAAGGTTTTCAGTGACGGTAACCTCGCTGGCGACGACCTCGCCGTTCTCGTCCAATATCTCGAGTAGGAGCGATTCCGGAATGGCGAAACGTGTATGCCTCCGCAGATCGGGGTGCAGATCGCTCTCATCCGGGGCTCCGGAGATCTCGCTTAATTGCCAGAGGCCGCCATCGTCGCGGCTTGTAAGTTCATACAGTTTCGCGGGGTTATCGAGAAACGAACCGGGAGGATTCTTGCCGATAAACGCGATGCCGACCGCATAAGCCGGGGCTGCAGGATTTGTTGAGACCGGGATGCATCTCCGTACCAAACCCCATATCCGATATTGCGGTTCAAGATGGTCGTAACAGCGAAGCTGCCGCGGCATCGGAAGGCTGATAACGACCAGTCGGCCACGTTTGACGGGCTTCTTGAGGGTAAATCCGGCCCCGAAAGCCGAAATGTCCTCTAAGCGAGTGACCTCGGTCCAGGTCAGATTCGGGTCCACTTTTACCTCTATGCGGGTCGGAAGCGACAGGGCATACCGCTGGATCCGGCGATGATCTTTTTCAGTGACGGTTGTTGACATATTAGTGGGCTGTAAGCGTTGTAAATAGATAGCTTACACGCTCGAGGCGATCGGCGAAAATTGTGTTGGAAACCGTGCTGCGGAGTGAGGCGAGCGGTTGCTAAACAGGCTCCGGGCCTGTAAAATTAAGGATAGCATCAACCATAGAATTATTCCAGCACTTTTTTACAATCTTAAACAAAGTTTTTGGATCAGAAGTACCCGAATGACCCTCGGATGAGTTATAGAACCAAATGGATTCACTATTAGAACGCAATCAGATCAATATCGAAGACGAGATGCGGCGGTCGTATCTCGACTACGCAATGTCGGTCATCATCGGCCGGGCTTTGCCTGACGTCCGGGACGGCCTAAAACCCGTACACAGGCGCGTGCTTTGGGCGATGAACGAGCTCGGCAACACCTATAACAAGCCGTACAAGAAATCCGCTCGTGTGGTCGGCGATACGATCGGTAAATATCACCCGCACGGCGATACGGCGGTGTACGATACGGTCGTTCGTATGGCCCAGGAGTTCTCGCTTCGATATCCCCTGGTTGAGGGGCAGGGAAATTTCGGTTCGATCGACGGCGATAATGCAGCCGCGATGCGTTACACGGAGGTCCGGCTTCAGAAGCTGACCAATGAGGTGTTGGCGGACATCGAAAAGGAAACTGTTGATTTCCAGCCGAATTACGACGAATCGCTCTCGGAACCCAAGGTGCTTCCGACAAAGATCCCGATGCTTCTCGTCAATGGGTCGGAGGGTATCGCCGTCGGAATGGCGACCAAGATACCGCCGCACAACCTGACCGAAATACTCGACGCCTGTGTTGCCGTTATCAAGAATCCCGGCATCACGGTGGATGAGTTGATAAAGATCGTCCCCGGCCCCGATTTCCCGACCGCTGGATTCATATACGGCAGGGAGGAGATCCATCGCGCATACCGTGAAGGCCGCGGAGTGATCCAGATGCGCGCCAAGGCCGGCATCGACCGCATCGGACGCGGTGATCGCGAGCGCGACGCCGTGGTCGTCACCGAGCTGCCGTATCAGGTAAACAAAGCGAAGTTGATCGAGAAGATAGCCGAGCTTGTCCACGAGAAACGCTTGGAAGGGATCTCCGAGATCCGCGACGAATCGAACCGCGAAGGCATCCGGGTGGTGATCGAACTCAAACGCGACGCCGTTCCGCAGGTCATTCTGAATAAGCTTTATAAGCTGACGCCGCTGCAGTCGTCCTTCGGTATCATCAGCATCGCGATCGTCGATGGACAGCCGAAACTGTTGACGCTAAAGGCGATGCTCGAGGCCTTCATCGCGTTTCGCCGCGAGGTGGTTCGCCGCCGCACAGAGTTCGATCTCAGAAAGGCACAGGCACGAGCTCATATATTAGAGGGCCTCAACAAGGCGATCGACGCTCTTGATTTTATTATCCCGCTGATCCGTAATTCGCGGTCGGTCGATGAGGCAAAACAGTGGCTGACCGGCAAGTTCGGGACGCTGGGCGAGGTCAAGAAGTGGCGTGGCATAACGGGCGGAAAGACCGAGGCTGCCTTTATCAAGGACCTAGAAAAGGTAATAAAGGGCCTTGAATTCTCTGATATTCAGGCGCAGGCCATTCTGGACCTCCAGCTGCGAAGGCTGTCCGCCCTTGAACGGCAAAAGATCCTTGATGAATACGAGTCGATCATCAAGCACATCGCCGAGCTGGAGAACATCCTTCAGAATGACAGTGTTCTAATGCATGTGATCACGGACGAATTCGCCGAGATCCGCAAGGCATTCGGTGATGAGCGTCGCACCACGATAATTGACGCAGGCGTTGAGCTGACGATCGAGGACCTGATCCCCGATGAAGAGGTCGCGATTACCGTCACAAAGGCGGGGTATATCAAGCGAACCCCGGTCTCGACCTATACCCGGCAGGGCCGCGGGGGCAAGGGTCGACTCGGTGCAACGGCCAAGAATGAAGATTTCGTCGAGCACCTGTTTATCGCCTCTACACACGCTTACCTGATGATCTTCACCGAAGATGGGCAGGTTTATAAGATAAAGGTGCATGAGATACCCGAGGCCGCGGCGGCCGCTCGCGGC
The DNA here is from genome assembly GCA_035461325.1 of Pyrinomonadaceae bacterium. Lineage (GTDB taxonomy): Bacteria > Acidobacteriota > Blastocatellia > Pyrinomonadales > Pyrinomonadaceae > OLB17. Next base: position 671 of record DATHVL010000229.1, on the reverse strand, counting down.
AAGGCGGTGGTGAACCTCGTCCAGATCTCGACCGAGCGAAAACTGGTCGCCGTTATGCCGGTCAGGGATTTTTCGGAAGAGATCTATTTGACCATGGTGACGCGACAGGGCGTGATCAAAAAGACTGCCCTGGCGGACTATCAGAACATTCGTGTGACAGGCATCAACGCGATCAATATCGACGAGGGTGACGAACTGCTCGAAGTGATCCGCACCGACGGCAAGAAGCAGATCTTCATCGCTACCCATGACGGAATGGCGGTCCGCTTTAACGAGACGGACGTTCGCCCGATGGGCCGAGTGGCTCGCGGGGTACGCGGAGTCAATCTCAGAAAGGGCGACTACGTTGTTTCGGTTTGCGCGGTTTCGGCGGATGGCTCGGAGAAGATACTTTCGATCTCAGAGCAGGGCTTCGGCAAGCAAACGCAGGTCGATAATTATCGGGTTACGAAGCGCGGCGGCATCGGCGTCATCAATATGAAAACGACCGACAAGACCGGCAAGGTCGTCGCGGCATTCCCGGTCGAGGATGACTCAGAAATAATGATCATCACTCAGCAGGCAAAGCTAATCCGCTTGGGCGTGGACAAGATCCGCGAAACGGGACGCAGTGCTCAGGGCGTAATGCTCATCCGCACCGGCGAAGACGACCTCGTCACAAGCGCCACGCT
>DATHVL010000228.1:0-9185 GCA_035461325.1 Pyrinomonadaceae bacterium | reverse complement strand
TCTATCACGTGTCGGAGCCGGTTTCGGCTTCACTACCGGGGCTGGCGTCGGTTTGGTCCGAACCGGCGTCGGCTTTGCTGCAACAGGCGACGGTCGCGGACGGGTCGCACTGCCGGGCGCGGTTTCGGAGGCCGGCTCGCTCGTAACTACCTCACGGTTCGCGTTTCCCGCGTCAGTGGCGTCGGTATTGGTATTTACCGTGTCGAGCGAGGCATCATATGTCGGCTCCGGCATAGGAGTCGGTTCAGGAGTCATTTCGGGTGAGGGTGTAGGTTCCGGGTCCACCACCCCGCCGGCATAGTAACTACTGTAATACCACCATCCGCCGCCGATCGCTCCTGCCGCCACGACGAACAGCAAAACAAGACTGCCGAAAACGGCAGCGATCTTGCCGCCCGATCCTTTTTTCTTGGCGGGGGCCTGTGCGACCGCCGCCGGAACTGCTGCCGCCGCGGCATAAGCGTTGTGCTCGACCTCGGGTTCATCCCTCTCACCCGGATCGTACGAGCCCTGATCGAATCCCTCTGAGGCGAACTGCTCACCGCCTTCAAATGCCACATACGGCATTGTGGCATCGACCGGTACCTCGCGGTCCCCGCCGAATGAGCCGTTGCCGCTTTCGGCAACCGAGCCGTAATCCTGCGTCATTCCGAAATCCGGTTCAGCCGGCGCTTCGTGCGGCAATTCTGAAGGCGACGAATCAAATGAACTCGGCTCAGAGAACGACTCATCGCCGGTATTGAATACCGCGGTCTTAAGATCCGACTGCCGCGGCAGCGAATCAAAACCCTGGTCATAAGCGATCGTCGCGTTGGGGTCAAATTTCGGCTGACTCTCACCCGTTACGCGGGTCGCCACCGAATCGGCGTCCTCTGCGTCGTGGACCTTTCCGAAATCCATCACCTCGGTCCTGTCCATCGACGGAGCGATCGGACGATCAGCCTCCGCTCCGGGCATCTGCGTTTGTGCCGAAAATGCGACCGTCTGCGCTGTCATCGCATTCTGCATCGAGGCAAAGGCCTTTCTCAGAGCTTTCTGCATCTCGCGCGCAGTGCCGAACCTCTTCTCCTGGCTTACCTCCATTCCGCGAAGAATGACCTCTGATACCGCGGGCGGTATCTCGGTATTCAGCTCGTTCAGCGGCTGTATCGGATCGTCCTTTCCGGTAAGCATCAGGTCCGCCCGTGAAAGGGCATCTGCCGGGACCTGATTCGTCAAAAGCTGATATAGCGTGGCTGAGAGCGAATAGAGGTCGCTTCTCGGGCTCGTCCCGATACCTCTGATCTGCTCCATCGGAGCGTAATGAGGCGTATAGCCGACCACACTGCCTGTACTGCTGCCCGAGCGGGCGACATCGCTTAAATTCGTCTGGCCGGTCGAGCTTTTCGAAAGCCCGAAGTCGAGCAGGATGACGTGATTCTCATCCGTTAATTTCAAATTCTGCGGCTTGATGTCCCGATGAATGATCGGCGGTTCGTGCGAATGCAGATACGACAATGCATCAAGAAGTTGATCGGCCCAGAACATGACCCAGCTTAGCGGGAACGGTTTCTGTGCGACCTCAAGGCGTTTTGCCAGATCATCACCGGAAATGTGCTCCATTACCAAATACTGCTCGTCGCCCTCTGCAAAATGGTCGCTCACTTTCGGCAGTACCGGGTGCCGCATCCTGGCCAGTATCCGGGCCTCGCGTTCGAACGCGTTACCGAGCATCTCGTCGCCGGCAAAAAATGTCCTCTTTAATGCCACCGCGCTGCCTAGGCGCTGATCGACCGCGAGATACACTTCCCCCATTCCCCCTTTACCGATCAACTGAACGATCAGGTAACGGTTCTGTATCATCGTATTCTGAGCAAGAGGTTTCATTTTTTAAATGTTCGGGTGCGAACGGGCAAAAATTCCCCATTATGAAGAATCGTATATATTCTCTAACAAAACCGGATGAACATCAACAGTAAATCGGCCGTGAGCGGGACGAAATGTTCCCGCCGCCTTATGCGATCTCGACTAATTATCGTCGTCGTGCTGCCAACAGCGAATTCCCTTTGTCCGAACCCTTCGTGAGCACGGCGTTCCTTTTTTTGTTGTAGCACCGCAGAAGTAGGCCGTTTTGTCAGATGATTTTTTTGCACGCACCGGTTGTTCGCTTGTTTTCACCTCGGCCGGCGCCGGATAGCTTTGCACGCCGGACGAGTCAGCGATCGCCTCTTCGCCGGTAGTTACGTCGGCGGGCGGCTTCGCGTTCCGAATTTCCGCCGAGGCGGGTGCGGCCGGGGCAAAGGCAGCCGGTTTGGAGTAGGTGGCCGGAGCGGCGGACGCATCGTTCCGGGATGCGGGCTGCTGGCGAAACAAGCCTGCCATTCCCAGGGCCCCGATCAAAAGGCATGCGGCCGCGGCAGCCGATTTGAAAAGCTGCTCGCCCTTGAACTCTGTTTCGCAAAATTCGCAAAAGCGCCGGCTCGTCCAAAGACGCCAGTCGGAACGCTCGATCTTTTCGCCGCAATGGCAGCAGAATTTAGGTTTATAGAACATTTGAGCCCCGATCGCCGGTGAGCAGCGGTCCTTTGGAGTAATGGGTACAGGTCAAGAATAAGGCAACGGAAGTATAAGACACATTAGTTGAAATGTTAAGTGAAAAACCGCCCGCGGGCCCGAGGTGCAACCGCCCTTAGCTTTCCAACGTCTGATTGATAACATTTGTTGAGTATGTTTGCCTTACGCTTAGTTTGCATAGCAGTTATTTCCCTCACCGCAGCTCTGCCGCTGTGGGCGCAGGTCGACGATCCGATCCGGGTCGATTCGGCTATCGTCCGGCTGAATGTGGGCGTGGTCGACGATCGGGGCCGGCCGATCACACGTTTGTCCGCATCGGATTTTCGAGTGCTGGAGGACGGCGTCCCTCAGGAGATCAACAGGTTCGAAGCCGCCGAGACGCCGTTTAGCGTTGTGATGCTGTTGGATATGAGCGGCTCGACAAAGAGCTTTAGGCAAAATATAAAACTTTCGGCAGCACGCTTTCTCGATGCTCTGGCGCCTGGTGACCGGCTGGCGGTCGTGGAATTTTACAGCAAGGTAAATCTGCTCAACGACTTTACCACCGACCGCCGGCGCGCCGCCCATTCGATCTCAGTCGCGAATGGCCAGGGCCCGACCGATTTTTATAAGGCCGTCGAGTTTGCACTAGACCGGCTTAGCCGCGAACAGACCCGCCGCAAAGCGATCGTAGTTCTCACCGACGGAGTCGACACTTCGGTCCAGGACGAGGACCGCAATGCCCTCGCGTTACTGAGCGATGAGGAGGTGCCTACCGCGATCGATCCCGCGGCGAACACTACGTTGAATCGCATTCTGGAGTCCGCTGACCTCCAGGGCGTTACGATCTACCCGTTGGCACTGCCGACCGGTGATCCGGCACGCCTCGCCGATCCCACGCCGCGTCAGATCGCCATGTACACGGCCGCACGAGAGCGGCTTAAGATCGTCGCCGCACGTACCGGGGGGGCGCTGAACACCATCAACCGGCTGGAAGAAATGGGCAGGCTCTACGCCGAGGTGGCCGCCGATCTCCGCACGCTCTATACGATCGAGTATTCGCCCTCGAATCTGACCCGCGACGGCAAATGGCGTTCGATCAAGGTGGAGGTCGCCCGCCCCGGATTGCTGCCGCGGACCCGCGAAGGGTATTTCGCGAAATAGAGTAGAGCATTTCGCGACAAACTTGACACATCACGCGCCGGTTCGTAATCTAATAATTCGCTTTTGCGAGCACCCGTAGCTCAGCTGGATAGAGTGCTTGACTACGAATCAAGAGGTCGCATGTTCGAATCATGCCGGGTGTACCACTTAAAATAGAAAAGACGGCACAAGCGTGGCCGTCTTTTTTCTTGAATATGTGAGCCCCGCTAGGCCGCCTGTTCGATAGGGCTGATCAGATCGAGGACCGGGGCCTTTCGCTCGACCATTTCGCGGGTGATGATTAGGTCTTTCACCTGTTTCTCCGAGGGAAGAACGTACATCGATTCAAGAAGTATCTCTTCCATTATCATCATCAGGCCGCGAGCACCTACCTTGCGGGTATGTGCCTGTTGGGCGATCGCCTTTAATGCTCCGTCGGTAAATTTCAGCCCGATATTGTCGAACTCAAACTTCCGCTGATATTGGCGGACCAGTGCGTTCTTGGGCTCGGTCAAGATCTTTACCAGCGCGTCCTCGTCGAGTTCGGAGAGCATCCCGACCACAGGAAGTCGGCCGACAAATTCAGGGATAAGGCCGTAGTGGATCAGGTCTTCCGGCTCAAGATTGTTAAAGGACTCGCCGCGTCGCTGTTTGCTCGATTTAACATCTGCCTGGAAGCCGAGCGATTTATTCCTGAGCCGCTTATCGATCACCTTCTCCAAGCCGATAAAGGCTCCGCCGCAGATGAACAGGATGTTCGTGGTGTCGAGTTGGGTAAATTCCTGCTGCGGATGTTTGCGCCCGCCGCCCGTGGGAATATTGGCGACCGTTCCTTCGAGTATCTTCAGCAAAGCCTGCTGCACGCCCTCACCCGAAACATCCCGCGTGATCGACGGATTGTCATCCTTACGACAGATCTTGTCGATCTCGTCGATATAAATAATTCCCTGTTGTGCAAGGTCAACGTCGTTCCCAGCCGACTGCAGCAGCCTTAGCAAAATGTTCTCAACATCCTCACCGACATATCCCGCCTCGGTCAGGCTGGTGGCGTCGACGATGCAAAACGGTACGCTGAGCTGTCGCGCGAGCGTCTGTGCGAGCAGCGTTTTACCTGTCCCCGTCGGGCCGATCAAGAGGATGTTAGATTTCTGAAGCTCGATATCGGACCGGCGCTTCGCAAGTTCCAGCCGTTTGTAGTGCTGATATACGGCGACGGACAGACGCTTCTTGGGCTCGTCCTGCCCGATCACATATTCATCGAGGAATTTCTTGATCTCCGCCGGCTTCGGTAAGGAGGTCCGGGCGGCCGCTGTCTCGTTCTGCTCGTCGTCATTGATTATCTCGTTACAGATATCAATGCATTCGTTGCAAACATAGACCCCCGGTCCGGCGATCAGTTTCTTCACATCGTTCTGCGACTTGCCGCAAAACGAACAGCATAGAAGTTCTTCGGGCCTGCGAAAATTTGCCATAAGCAGTTGTTAGTGGGCAGTGGCCAGTTACAAGTTCGTTCGGTCCCGATGGCTGACGACCGACAACCGATATCTGACAACTGTTCTACTTCTCACGGTGCTCGATGACCTCATCGATCAGTCCGTATTCCTTTGCCTGCAGCGGCGAAAGGATGCGGTCACGTTCGACATCGAGCTCCACCTGTTCAAACGTCTGGCCGCTGTGATAGGCCAGTATCCGCGAGGTCATCTCGCGCATTCTCAATATCTCTTCGGCCATGATCCGAACGTCGGTCGCCTGGCCTGTCGCTCCGCCCGAGGGCTGATGGATCAGCACCCGCGAATGCGGCAATGCGAAACGCTTGCCCTTGGCCCCGGCCGTCAGCAGCAATGCCCCCATCGATGCGCATTGGCCGATACAGATGGTCGTCACATCGTTTTTGATGAACTGCATCGTGTCGTAGATGGCCATACCCGCCGTGATCGAACCGCCGGGCGAGTTGATATACAGATTAATGTCGCGTTCGGGGTCTTCAGCTTCAAGAAAAAGGAGTTGGGCGACGATCAAGTTTGCGATCTGGTCATCGATCGGCGTGCCGATAAAAATAATGCTGTCTTTGAGCAGCCTTGAATATATATCGAACGCACGTTCGCCGCGAGACGTCTGTTCGACAACCATTGGAACCAATGCCATATGAGTCCTCTTATCTATAAAAGTTTAGGTTTTAGATGAACCGGGCGAAGTTAAGTCATTGATAAATGACCGATTGCGATTCTACACGCATTTTCAAAAATTGCAAGGAATATTACGCCCTCGCCCCGTTCACCTATTTATCACCGCTCGACGCTTTTGTCTTGGCGGTCTTCTTTTTTGCAGGCTTCTCAGCCTTGTCGTCCGCGGCCTTTGCTTTGGCCTTCGTCGTTTTCTTCGGTTTCTCTTCGGTCTCGCCGGAGGCTCCTGTGGTCTCGCCCTCTTCATTCTCAGACCACGGGCCGTCGGCCACCTTCGCTTTGGCGACGAGTGCCTCGATCGTCTTTCGGGTCCTGATATTGTTTTCGATCGACGCCGAGCCGCCTTGCTGTTCCAGCGATTCTTTTACCTGCTCCGCCGTGACTCGATAGTACTCGGCCATCTTCGAGATCTCTTCCTCGACCTCGGCCGTTTCGACCTCAACCTTCTCGGCCTCGCCGATCTTCTCCAGCAGCATCGCCCCGCGAACGTCACGTTCAGCCTGCGTCCGCATTTGCTCAAGTGCCATCTGTACGAAATCTTTCTCGACCTTGTTCAGGTCAACTCCGCGCTGCTGCAGATCTTGAGCAAAATTGTTCAATAGGTTTCGCGCCTGATTCTCGATAAGAGTATTCGGCACCTCGAACTCGTTCTGCTCGATCAGCTTCGCGATAGCATTGTTACGAACGCGGGCGTCCGCGTCAGTCGCCGCCATTTTTTCAAGATCAGCTCGAAGCTTGGTTCGCAGATCGCTGAGCGATTCGTAGCCCTCGTCAAGGCTCTTTGCCCATTCATCGTTCAGCTCGGGCGTTTCCATCTTGCCCACCGATTTGATGTTTGCCTTGTAGTGCACGGTTTTGCCGGCAAGCGCCGATGATGAAAAATCGCCCGGGTAGCTAACCGTAAATTCCTTTATTTCGTCTTCTTTCACGCCCACCAGATTTTCGGTGAATGAACTTTCGATCATCTCGTCACCGAGCTTTATCTCCAGGTCATCGGCCTTTATCGGCTCAGCTTCAGGCTCATCATCAAACGTTCCCTCGAGGTCGGCAATGACCGTGTCTCCGATCTCAGAGCCGCGATCCTCAACGGGTATCAGAGCCGCCTCTTCGTTCAACCGATTCTCGATCAAGTCCTCGATCTGGCTGTCATCGACGGGTTTAACGCGCCTGACCAGTTCGAGCCCTTCATACTTCGGGGCCGGGATCTCCGGCATCACCTCAACGTGAACGTGGATCATCAGCGGCTGCGATCCGTTTACCTTCGCATTCTCTATATCGTCAACGTGCAAATGCGGCTCAGAAAGCGGCTGAAGCTCATGTTCGGCGATCGCCTCGGTAACCTTTTCCGGAAGCAGCATCTGCAAGACTTCCTGCTTGATCTCTTCCTTATACCGAAGCCTTACCACATCCAGCGGCGCGAGGCCCTTTCGAAATCCGGGCACATTCGCCCCTTTCGCATAGCGCTGGCTGATTTTCGTATATGCCTCTTTTAACGATTCGGCGTCAACCTCGATATGAAGCTCACGCTGGGTCGAGGAAATTTCTTTTAATTCGCTTTTCATTGATAGATCTAGCTCTTGCTTTTATCAATGAAAAGAATAGCGGAGAGGGTTTGAAAAGTCGAATTGGAGGCCGGGCTCGGAAAAGAGGATGGTGCCGAGGGCGAGACTCGAACTCGCATGTCTTTCGACGCTAGTTCCTAAGACTAGTGCGTATACCAATTTCGCCACCTCGGCACGCCAAATTTGGATTTTAGATATTGGATCCCGGATTTGCAAACGGCCGAACGAGCCCGCGACGGAATCACCGAACCGTTGACGGTTCCCATGATCCATGTGGCGTGTATGCTTCAGGCTACTTTTTGAGATACTTCCGATCGTACTCTTCCCACGATAGCGAATAGTCGCGATCGCCGAGTTCGTCATGGGCGGTTCCCGGCCCTACCAGCTTTTGCTCTGCTTTCGTGAAGAGCTTATATCCACCGTAGCCGATGGCCGCTACCAGCCCGAGTAAGAAGCCATACCACAGCAGTGAAGAGACGACGCCTATAAGCCAGAAGAGCAGCATCACGCCGAAAATCAGTCCCAACATTGCCAAAATGATCTTGATGAAATTCATATCGAACCTCCGAGTTATAAGACTATACGAAATTGCCAGCGGGTTGTTCGTGCAATTTTTTGCCGTGTCGTATAATCAGGCGGTAATTGCCGTCAGGTATAGATTTGCCGCATATGCACCACGAAGAAAAAGCCGTAACCGTGGCCGAGATCGCTGACGCGCTCGGAGCCACGGGAGTTACCGAATCTGCTGTCGCAACCGATGTGACACACGATTCCCGCCAGGCCCGGGAAGGAACCCTTTTTGTCGCGATCAAGGGAGCCACGGTCGACGGCCATCGTTTTATCCCGGACGTGATGCGAAAGGGTTCGATCGGCGTCATATCTGAGTTCGATGCGCCGGATGACTTTTCCGGCGTCTGGCTTAAAGCAGACAATGCCCGCGAGGCCCTCGCAAAAGCGGCATCGATAGTCAACGGCGAACCGTCGCACCAGCTCAACCTGATCGGTATCACCGGCACCAACGGCAAGACCACTACCACGTATCTTTGCTACGCCCTTGCTGAGGCCGCGGGGATCAAGCCGGCGATGCTTACGACTGTCGAGTACCGCATCGGCGACCGCAGCGAAGAGGCGGTTCGGACAACGCCAGAGGCCAGTGACACTAACCGCTTCCTTCGCCGGGCGGTGGAAGAGGGATGCGGCTTTGCCGCCATGGAAGCGTCATCACAGGCCATCGACCTGCACCGCTGCGACTGGCTTCGTTTTCGCGTGGCGATATTTACCAACCTCACTCAGGACCACCTCGATTACCACGGCACGATGGAGAACTACTTCGATGCCAAGAAAAAGCTCTTCGACGGACGCTTGGGCGAGGTGCCGGCCGCGAGCGTGATCAATATCGACGATGACTGGGGCGTAAAATTAGCAGATGAGCTGCACCGTAACAAACAACGCGTAGTCACGTTTTCTCAGGATGACGGTACCGGCGGTGCTGATCTAACCGCGGAGAACATCGAGGTCTCGCTGCTCGCGGGTACGTCGTTTCTGCTAAAGACTCCGCAGGGCGAGCGACAGATCAGCTCCCCGCTGGTCGGGAGGCCTCATGTTTACAATATGCTCGCCGCATCGGCAACAGCTCTCGAATTGGGCTACAGCCTCGACAGCATCTCAGTGGGCCTCTCAAAATGCGTCGGGGCCCCCGGGCGCTTCGAGCGCGTACCCAATGACGCTGGGCTTGCCGTCATCGTCGAGTACGGCCATACCGAAG
>DATHVL010000227.1:0-4034 GCA_035461325.1 Pyrinomonadaceae bacterium | reverse complement strand
AGCCATCGCCTCGCGCAGCTTCTTTATATTTACCGCCAGCATTTGGCGACCTATCCCGACAGCAACCGGATATTCCTGAACAACGGCAAATATTATAAAGAGGGCGACCTCTTCAAACAGCCGGATCTCGGCCGCACATTGAAACGCATCGAGGAAAAAGGAGCCGCGGAATTTTATACCGGCGAGACCGCCCGGCTGATCGCCGCCGATATGAAGGCGAACAACGGCCTGATCACGATGGAGGACCTGAAGAACTACGTCGCCAAAGAGCGAGAGCCGATCCGCGGGACCTATCGCGGGCACGAGATCATCTCGATGCCTCCTCCAAGCTCGGGCGGTATCGTTTTGCTACAGGTGCTGAACATGCTCGAGGCATACGACCTAAAAGAGATGGGGCATAACTCGGCGGCGAAATACCACGTGCTTACCGAAGCGAGCCGTCGGGCATTCGCCGATCGCGCGGAGTATATGGCGGATCCTGATTTCGCGGACGTTCCCGCTCTGCCGCTTATCGACAAGGCATACGCTGACAAACGGCGGGCCGGCATTCTGAAAGAAAAAGCCACGCCGAGCGCCGAAGTTAAATTCGGCCAGCCCGCGGGCAGCGAGGGCATGGACACGACGCATTACACCGTCGTCGATGCCGAGGGGACGATGGTCTCCAATACTTACACGATCAACGATCTTTATGGCTCGCGTGTGACTATAAAGGGAACGGGCGTCCTGATGAATGACGAGATGGATGACTTTGCCGCACGGCCGGGCCGGCCAAATCTTTTTGGGCTGGTGCAAGGAGAAAGGAACAAGGTCGAGGGCGGCAAGAGGCCGCTTTCATCGATGACTCCGACGATCGTTCTTAGAAAGGACGGCTCGGTTTGGTTTGCCGTCGGTGCCCGCGGCGGCCCTCGGATCATATCGGCGGTTATTCAGACCGTAATAAACGTCATCGATCACGAAATGGGAATTCAACAGGCGATCGACGCTCCCCGTATACATCATCAGTGGCTGCCGGACCAACTGCTGCACGAACCGTACGGGCTTTCGCCGGACACGATAAATATACTGAAAGGCTATGGGCACGTGCTCTCGGATTCTACGATGAACATCGCTCAGGCGACGGGGATAATGATAGACGAGGAAGGGTTTAAGATAGGTGCTATCGACAGCCGAGGAGACGGGGCAGCAGTCGGCTATTGACGATCTGCCTCTTTCTGAAGAAGTTTTGTTGTGCTGTCGGTGACGCTGCCCACCGGACGGTCGAGTTCATTTGTGTCGAGCCATTTGCCGGTCGTAGGCGGAGCGTAAACGCCGACGGGGACGGATCGCTCGGGCGGAAGCGCTCGGTGCTCCCCTTCTTCTATCTCCACCGGCTTTTTGCGTCTCAATATCTTCTGCTCCAGGGTGCGTGCTCCCGGTACTGTCGATTCGAACATTAATGCGTAAGCGATCCGTAGTAGCCCGCCGACTCCCAAAACGAACAACGCAAAAAAGACGGCAAAGGGCTCCGCTCGTGCGGCGATCGTGATCATCGCGATTATCGGCACGATGAGAAAGAGCGAGAGGATCATAAACAATCCTTTAAATACGCCCGCCTTTCGCGGCGAAAGGCTCTCGTCAATGGGAGCCGTCGGGATCATGCCGTTGTGGGCGACGACGTCGGCGATGCCGGTCAAAAGAAATCCGCACCGCGAACAGAACCGCGTATCTTCAGCCGCTTGATGCTGGCCGCACTTGGGACAATGCATTAGCTGTTATTCTCCTCGTCCTTTCGAAGAAGTTTCGTCGTGCTTTCGGTAACGCTGCCGGGGCGCGCAAATTCGCCCGTGTCAGGGGCACGCCACCCCCCCGCTTGCGGCGGAGCGTAGGTCGTGGCAGGCTCTTCGCGTTGAGGCGGCAATGCGCCGCGTTCTTCCGGGTTTCCGTATAATCCAGGGGCAGGAACGCTCACCGGCAAGGCAGCCTTCAAAGTTTCGACGCTGCGGTGCGGCTTTAACAGAATGAGCGAGCCGATGAGGATCATTAAGCCGCCGAATACGCCTAGAATTGCCGTAATGCCCGCAAAGTCGTCAGCGTCCATAATGCCGAAAAAAGGCGTCAACAGCAGGACGAAGAACATAAACCAGAAGATGCTGAAAACGACGCCGTTTCGCCGGGTCAGCAGGCCCGGGCTTTTCGCGGTTATCTCGTCAAGGATCGGCAGATGTCCGTTGTTATTTAAAAGCTCCGCCACCAAGTGAAGCTGAAAACCGCACCTGGAGCAAAATTTTATTTCGTTTGAGGCCTGCTGTTGTCCGCAGCGGGGGCAGTGCATAAATTCTCCGAGATCGCCGTCGGTTCAATAAACGAATTTTTGCACGAAATAGTTCTTATTACAAAAAGAAAGGCGTGAACAGGCTAATCGATACTGCGGCCGGCAAGCTCGGCGGCCCGCTCGAGATGGCCGATGCTGAGTGCCAGTGCATCGCGAATAACATCGCCAAGCGGGCGGAGCTCTTCGGGGGCGGGAATAAGCTTTTCGAGATCGCTGTCGTCTTTTAAATGTGCAAAAGCGCCAAGTCGTGAGGCTTCTACGAAATCGATATGCTCGGTGATCTTTTCCTTTGTCGAAAGCTGCTCGGGAAGGGTCCATTCGAAGGGGTCGTCCCAGAGTCGGACGGTTATGCCGCCCGCTAGCTGCTCTACGGCAGACGCCGACCTCAACAAGCTTTCTCCCGGCCCGTGGCCGTTATCATCATAGATAGCGTTCGCGTCGAGTCCGTGGAGGAGGGAAAGCCGCTCCGCGTGCAAAGCACGGAAGCGATCGTCGAGATCTTGGATGATTTCACGGGCCATAAAAGGAGGCGACCCGCCACGATTGGCAGATCGCCGCAATTTGCAGATTTAAAAGATTATCGGCGGCGGAACTTGCGGTCTTTTTCATAAACGCCGAGCCCGTAATTCTTGCCGTTCCAGTTTACTCCGCTTCCCACCCGGCCCTCTACGCCGATCTCGGAACCCTTACTGGGGACCGCGTTCTCGGTCAGCACCCAGATCGTTCCGGTGCCGTCGTCGATCTTATAGACACCGCCGCGGACGGACGTTCCCGGAATGTTGACGCCGTAACTTTCGCGAACTATGCCGGCAATGCCGACGGTCTTATCCTGATATCTGGAGGGATTCGCCTCGATATCCGCAATGCTTACCCGCTTTGGGCAGGCCGCGGCAAAAATACCGATCGTAACTACAAGGGCGATCAATGACAGCCTTGAACCTGTTCTCATCTTGTTACCTCGCATTAAATTTATTAAACGCTTACTTTACAGGGAAGAGCCGTGCAATCAATAGATTCATTTGAACGAATATAGTTTGCCATAAATCCCGCATTTTGCGATGCTCGTGTTAAAGGTCTTCGTGCGTTCCCGCTTTCGTTAAACGATGATATCGGTCGTTCCATCCCAGCCGCCGGAATCTTTTGTGTTCGCCTCGAGCATAAAAGAAGACGTATGGCACCGGTCCACCGACTCAAAATCATATGAGTGGTGGTATTTTGACGCGCTTAGTACGGGCGGGAAAGAAGCGATCCTGATCACTTTTTTGGATAATTTTGTTTATTCGCCGAGATACAACCGGTTAGTCAAAGACGGTGACAGTCGGTCCGAACGATTTCCCGCACTCTCGTTTACGTATTTCGCCGACGGCGAGGCAATGTACCGTTCGACGGCGGAGCATTCCGGTGACGAGTTTTCGGCGAGCAGTGTTGAGCCCCGGCTGCGGCTGGGGAATTCAGGTTTTTCCTGGAAAGAGAGTTCGTATGGCTCGGGATTTACAGTGGAGATCGACACCGTCATCTCGCGAGGCCGGCGGCTAAAGGCTCATTTGGAATGGCTGTCGATCGAGGCTGATCTGAGAGCGGACCAGGAGACTGCCGGCCCGCGGCTGCATTGCTGGAACATGGTCGTACCCCGCTCAGATGTCACGGGACATATTGAGGTCTATAATAAGGACGGATCGACGGCGGATGTGCGGCACTTTCGCGGCACCGGGTATCACGATCA
>DATHVL010000226.1:0-3469 GCA_035461325.1 Pyrinomonadaceae bacterium | reverse complement strand
ATACATTGGAGAAAGTGCCTACAACGGCGTTGCGATCCTTTCCAGGGGGCCGCTGAAAGATGTTCAACTTAATTTTCCTGATGATCCGCCCGATGTCGCCAAGCGATTTATTGCGGCGACGATCGACGGCGTCCGGGTCGTTAATGTTTATGCCCCGCACGGGACAGAATTGGGGGGCGACAAATATCAGTTCAAGCTGGATTGGCTTGCTCGGTTGCGAAAATATTTTGACACACGTTACGAGCCGCACTCAGATCCGGTTATCCTATGTGGCGACCTCAACGTCGCGCCGCATGAGTCGGACGTGTGGAAGGTCTCAGCCTGGCGAAACAAATTGCACTTCACGCAGCCGGAGCGCGATGCGATCCGCGAGGTTAAGCGGTGGGGTTTTGTGGATGTTTACCGCCACATAAACCTCGAGGCGCAGGAATTTACCTGGTGGAGCTATTTCCGCAATGATTTCGAGAAAGATCGAGGACTGAGGATCGACCATATATGGGCCTCGCCCGCGATCGCAGAAGCTTGCGTAGATGCATGGATCGACCGCGAACCGCGTGCGCTGCCAAAGCCGAGCGACCATGCGCCGGTCGTTGCGGTCTTTGAGATCTGACGGTGTCCGCATCGCTTTGTACTGCGCGTATTAAAATATATGGACGGACTTTTATTCGAGAAACACTTGACCGCGGACGAGATCGAGGCCGGTATCGAACACGTTCTCGCATCGCCCCGGAACAAAGGGACTGTCGAACTGATCGTCGTCCGGCCCGGCGTTGGCAAACGACAGGTGCTTGAAGTGGGCGAGTTCGATCTAGAACGCGGACTCATCGGCGACAACTGGTTAAAACGTGGAAGCAAGCGCACGCCGGACGGCTCGGCCCATCCGGATATGCAGGTTAACGTAATGAACTATCGCTTTGCGGAACTCGTCGCCGGAGAACGAAACCGGGTGCCGCTTGCGGGAGATCAGCTATTTGTTGACCTGTATCTCGGTCCAGACAGCGTGCAGCCCGGAACTCGACTGCGGGCGGGCACCGTGGTGCTCGAGGTAACTTCGCTGCCTCACCTCGGCTGCAAAAAATTTGTAGAGCGTTTCGGCCTGGACGCGATGAAGTATGCCAATTCCGAGTTCGGACGGAGCAAGAATTTGCGGGGGCTGAATGCGAGAGTGGTCGAGGCCGGGAATTGCCGCTCGGGAGATTTGATAGAGAGAATATAAGAAAAGGCCGCATCTCAGCGGCCCATCTTCACTACCCTGCGGTCGCGTCCGTTTTCTCATCGGACTGCGAAAGCCGTCGTGTCCATTTAAGCAAAGCGTCCAACTGTTTCTTGATAAAGTCGCGCGTCGTGTCGTCGGTAAGATCTCCTTTGTCGTCGAATTTCTCTCCCGCATTGCCGATCATCACCTCCGGCTGATTAAGCGGGAACATATTCAGAAAGACCATCATCTTTCGGAGGTCGTATTGCGCACGAGCCGTTGCGACCGCCCCGCCTGAGGCACCCATGATCGCTGCCGGCTTGCCGTCCCACGCACTGTCGCCGTAGGGGCGCGAGGCCCAGTCTATGGCATTCTTCAAAACGCCGGAGATCGAGTAGTTGTACTCCGGCGTGACGAAGATAATTGCGTCGGCTTCGCGGACCCTGCGTTTCAGCTCAGCAGCCCTTTCTGGCGGGTCGGCCTCCTGGTCCTGGTTAAATCCGGGAATGCCTTCCAGGTCAAAGATCTCTATCTCCATCCCATCCGGCGCCAACTCTTTAGCCGCACGCAGCGTGCCCCTGTTAAAGGAGCCGTCTCTCAAGCTCCCTGCGATTCCCAATACTCTTATTGGCTGTTTCATAAACTGTCCTCCTTGTTCGATAGTGGCAACGAGACGAACCCTGCTGGGCCCCTCGTCAAAAAGTGGTGGGCATATTTCTTAACCTTACACTGAATATGTGCCGAACGTGAAGTTCTTTTACCGTTAGGCAGCTTCAGCCGTAGGTCCCGAAACGTTCTGACGGGCAAAATGCCGCCTCGCGATCAAACCGTCCAGGCTAAACCGGCCCGGACCCGAGAAAGCAAAAAACAGAAACAGGAAGCTGTAGAGCACCGCAAGTTCGCCTTTATTGACGATCGGCAAAAAGCCCTCCGGTGCGTGTGCCATAAAATAAGCTGCGGCCATAAGCCCGGATAATATGAAGCCGGTCGTCCGGGTCAGAAGTCCGACCATAAGCAGCGCGCCACCGACAAACTCGAGCAGTCCGGCAAACCCCATCAGCGAGAAAAGCTCCACGGCGCCCGACCCCGCGGGGTAGTTAAATAGTTTCTGCGTCCCGTGTGCGATGAACATGAATCCTGCCACAATTCTCAGAACTCCCAGCATACGCTGCGTCCACTCCAGTTGTATTCGTTCGTTCATTTCAGTTCCCTCCATTATCGTTGTTCGTACGGTCATTGTTCCAACAGGTATTAGGTTAAATTTTTTAGGCCTTTTTCAGCGCCTTTCGAAGGAGACGTATGAGAGACTTCAATTCAGATTCGTTCAAGTGCCCAAGCCGGCCCTTGTTCCATTCCTTGACCGGCTTGTCCAACTCTGCGAGCGTGGTTAGACCGGATTCGCTGATAAATGCAAGCACAAAACGCCGGTCGTCGGTCTGCCTCACGCGGCGGATCAGACCCCGACCCTCCAAGCGGTCCAGCATCCGGGTGATGTCCGAATCACGGGTTATCATCCGGTCGCCTATCTCGCGGCCACAGATCCCGGCCTCGCCCGCACCTCGAAGGATGCGGAGCACATTGTACTGCGGTGCGGTCAGATCTTTCTGTTTAAAGAGCTCTCCGATCTCGGACTTCAGCTGCTCGGCAGTGCTCATGATCCAGAGGTAAGCAGCCTCTTCAGTGCTGCTGAGAGGTTTGCTCTGCATCAAATTTTTCGGTAGTTCGATCGTCACGTTTTGGATAATAGCTGTTATAACAACTATTGTCAAGACATGTATCGATAATATTATTAAGGAAGGCTAGCGGATAAAGCGTCCGAATGAAAAGAAGAACCGGCCGCGGAAATTCTCGTTCACTCCGCCGCCTACCAAAATCGGGCCAAGCGGCGTTTCCACGATGACGCCGCCGGAAAGGCTTTGCCGGTACTCGGCGTCGCCGAAGCGCTCGAACGCGGTGCCGCCCTCGTACCACGCTCCGACATACGCTCGGCCGCCGAATATCCGCGGCAAGATCTGACGGCTATGAAGAACTCCCGCACCGGCATGAAGATAGTTCGAGGCTCGAAACTCATCGACGCCATAGCCCCCCAGACGGAACGGCCCGCCCAGCGTAAACTGCCGCAGAGCCGGAGCAGTGGAGCCAAAACTTGTTCCGGCACCGCCAAAGGCGAACAACGTATTGTTCCCATCATAGGGTACAAAGCCGATGTTGCGCGTTTCACCCTGTGTGAAACCGCCGGTGGAACCCGGAACTTCCAAATTGTAGGTTAGGGAA
>DATHVL010000225.1:0-3170 GCA_035461325.1 Pyrinomonadaceae bacterium | reverse complement strand
ATTAGAGGAAGACATTTTATGGCATTGAGCCGAAAGAAAAAGATAATTATTGCCTCGGTTGTTGGGTTCCTGGTACTCGTCCTTACGATAGTGGGTATTTTCGCAACCCGCAAAGATGTCCCTGAGGTCACGGTTGTGGCGATCAACATTCGCCCCGAACTTAGATCCACGGTGACATCCTCTGGCGAAGTTCGTCCGATCCAGTTTATGAACCTTACCAGCGAGGTACAAGGGCGAATAGAAGAGATATATGTACAGGAAGGACAAAAGGTCGAAAAGGGCGAGCCGCTTGTAAGACTGGACCCGAACCAGCTTGAGTCCAGCACGGACGCCCAACTCGCGGCATTTCAGTCTGCACAGAATGAGGTAAACGTATCGCAGTCCCAGGTCTCGGCTGCCCAAAATCAGCTCGCCCAGGCTCAGCAGGGGCTTAACGTCGCTCAGGTCGCGGTCGACAATGCCCGGCAGGGTGTCGTGACGGCACAGACAGAGGTCGAACGAGCGAGAGTGGAATTGAACGCAGCGAACCGTGAACTACGGCGAAGTGAACAACTTCTTGAAAGCGGCGTGATCGCCCGTTCAGAATATGACGCTGCCCGTGACCGTGTCGAAACGGCTCAGGTCGCGGTCAACACTGCCCAAGCTCGATTGGAGTCGCAGCGTATTTCGGTCCGGGATGCCGAAGCGCGAGTAAAACAGCAGTCGGTCGCGGTCCAGGACGGACGCCGCTCGGTAGAAACAGCCGGTCTTTCTGTAAGATCCAGTCAGTCGCGAGCTAATCAGCAGTCGGCCGTCCTACGCGGCCAACGAAATCAACGTGACAAGACGCTCCAGATCGCGCCGATCGCCGGAGTTATCGCGGAGATACCTTCCCGTGTCGGAACCTTTGCAGTTGCCGGTCTTTCCACTACGCCGCTGCTAACGATCGCCGATATGTCCACCATAAATGTGGAGGTCAAGGTCGACGAAACCGAGATCGACCGGGTGGCCGTTGGCCAAAAAGCGAAGATCAAGGTCGATGCGTTCGGTGAGCAGGAGATCGAAGGCGAGGTGATCCAAAAGACGCCGCTTGCGGTCGGCAAGTCGCAGACCAGCGGAGGCCTTTCGACAAATATCAACGTTCAGGAAGCCAAGGAGTTTCGGGTCGTTATACAACTCGTAAATCTTTCTGAAGAACTGGCCGACAGCCTCCGTCCCGGAATGAGCGCGACGGCGACGATCACGACCGACGTCCAGCAAAACGTAATCGCAGTGCCGCTTAAAGCGATCGTTGAAAAACGGCCGGAAGGCACACCCGAACCGGGAGTTGCCACGGACGGCACGCCTGCCGAGCGTCCTGAACCCATCAAAGGCGTTTTTGTTCTCGAGGGCAACAAGGTCAAATTTGTTCCGGTAGAGACCGGTATCACCGGCGAAGCCGACATCCAGATCACCTCGGGCCTATCCGAGAATCAAGAAGTAATAACCGGGCCCAGCCGTGTCCTTAATACCCTTAAAGAAGATGCGGTGGTCAAGAAACAAACAAAACCGGAGGGCAGCCCGAATGCCGGATAGCCGCGACCCGGAATCTGAAATGTACAAGTTTATGGACAACGGCAAGGATGCGCCCGGCGAACCGGTACCTGCGAACTTCACCGAATCGAACGGTAAACCCCATACCGGCGACCTGATCTCCATGAGTAATATCTGGAAGACCTACCAGATGGGTGTCGAGCAGCTTCATGCTCTGCGCGATGTCAGCTTTCAGGTGAATAAGGGCGAGTATCTGGCCATCATCGGCCCATCAGGCTCAGGTAAATCCACGCTGATGAACCTGATCGGATGTCTCGATTCTCCGACGAAAGGACAATATTGGATAAACGGGCAGCTGGTTTCGGATATGACGGATGACGAACTGGCCCGCATCCGAAACAAAGAGATCGGTTTCGTCTTCCAAACGTTCAATCTTCTTGCACGAGCCACCGCCTTGCATAACGTCGAATTGCCGCTGATCTACGCGGGTATGCGTGCTTCGGAACGCCATGAGCAGGCACAGGCGGCACTTGCCTCGGTTGAACTGGGCGACCGCGTCCTTCACCGTCCCAATGAATTAAGCGGCGGCCAGCGCCAGCGCGTTGCGATCGCCCGGGCTTTGGTCAATCATCCGTCGATCCTTCTCGCAGACGAACCGACAGGTGCTCTTGACACCAAAACGAGTTACGAGATCATGGAGCTTTTTGAAAAGCTCCATGCAGAAGGCAATACGATAATCGTTGTGACCCACGAACACGACGTCGCGGAACGCGCACATCGTGTCATAACCATTCGCGACGGCCGAATCGAAAAGGACGAACAGATCAGATGACCGACCATCTGCCGGTATATGTTCCGGCAGTGTTTCTAACTGCCGTATTCTTTACCGTCGCCGTTTTTTGGCTCGCGGTCTTGCGAACTACGGCGGATGAAAAGCTCAAACGGATAATTATCGCGATCGTCCCGCTTTGGATGCTGATCCAGGCGGGATTCGCTATTTCCGGTCTATATCAGACCGAGCCCCACGAGATCCCATTACTTATATTCTTGGGCCCGTTGCCGGCACTGATCTTCTTCGGGATCCTTTTCGCCACAGCGCGAAGCTCTCTCATCTCGGATCTTCCCCTTAAGCTCTTAACGATCATTCATGTGGTCCGGATCCCGGTCGAGCTTGTTCTCCACTGGCTGTATGAAGGGCGATTGGTTCCGGAGGCGATGACCTTTTCAGGTGCTAATTTCGATATCTTGTCCGGCCTGACCGCCGCTCTAATATTATTCCTCGCCTTTCGGGGCGGAACGGTGAACCGAGTGGTACTTGTCGCCTGGAATATTGCCGCGTTACTACTTGTCCTCACAATTGTCACCATCGCGATCCTCTCATTCCCGGGCCCCCTGCAGCAGCTCTCGCCCGAACTACCAAACCGGGCGGTCGCGTTGTTTCCATATATCTGGCTGCCATCGGTGATCGTTCCGATCGTTATCTTTTCGCATGCCGCATCGCTTTATAAGTTGTTAACGAATAACCTTAAGTAAACACTTCCCGCTTAATTGCGTATTATCTGAGATGCATCTGCATCCAACCACCGAATGAGGTTTGCCGAAACACTAAAACTAGCTCTCGGGGCCATTTGGGCCCATCCGCTGCGTTCATTTCTCAC
>DATHVL010000224.1:0-4482 GCA_035461325.1 Pyrinomonadaceae bacterium | reverse complement strand
AAAGGGCAGGACGCGTTCGTCCATCCATGGCAGTATTTCGCCGTCGAGCACGGTCCCGTCCGGCAGGCCGGCGGCCGCCTCGGCCAGCTCGGGAAATCTCTCAGTGATGAGGTCCTCGCCGCGTGACCAGATGAAAACCTCGCCCGAGCGTTTGATCACCTGTGAGCGGATCCCGTCCCACTTCCACTCGGCCTGCCACTCCGAGATGCTGCCGAGTTCCGCCGCGTCGCTCTCGAGCGGATGCGCCAGGTGAAACGGATAGGGCCGTGCGATGGGTGCCTCGTGCTCTTCATCGTGCGGCGAAAGCAGAGAGGTGAAGAAATCGGGCGTCGGTTCCCACTCGCCCATGGCCCGATGGGCAAGCACATCGACAGGCAATTCCGAGATCTGTGAGAGCGCACGCAGTACGAGCTGTTGCGATACACCGACCCGAAAGCTGCCGGTGATCAGCTTGTTATAGACCAGGCGGCCCGAATAATCCATAGTCGCCCAAGCCTCGGTCACGGCCTGCCGCTGCACGGCCTCATCGCTCCCTCGCAAAGGCAAAAGCTCTTGCTCGACAAGCTCATGAAACGGCGTGTCGATGGTGGATTCCACTTGCGGCAGAAGCAATGCAATGGTCTCGGCACTGTCGCCGACGGTGTCGCGCGATTCGCGATAGAGCCACTCCGGTATGCCCGCCTCCTCGACCGCCCAATTTCGGAGTTTTGCCGACGGGACGATCTGGCGCGGCTTCCGGCCGGAAAGGAAATAAAAGGCCCATGCGGCATCGGCCGCCTCCGCCGCGCTGAAATAGTCGGCCATTGCCAGAACCTTTTCGTTTGTCTTGTTGGTCTGGTCGAGCAGGACGTAGAGTTGTGTAAAATCTCTCATCCCTGCTCCTCTAGCTCGCCGTCCGCCTCAGGTGCGTGGTCTCCGACAAATCGAGTTTCAAGCTCTTCGGCATTGACGCCCTGTTCGCGGAGCCACCGCACCATTACCCGCGAAAAGCCGTGAGTGACATAGACCGTATCGGCCTCGGCACCGGCGATCGCCTGTTGCAGTTCGGGCCAATCGGCGTGATCGCTGAGGACGAATCCGCGATCGACGGCCCGTTGGCGGCGTGCGCCACGCACCATCATCCAGCCCGAGGCGAATCCGGTCGAGTGCTTGCCGAACTTTCGGAGCCATCCCAAGGACTGCTGTGCCGAGGGCGGAGCTACGATCAGCGAACCGGCGAACTCATTTTTATTAACTACTGACCCGGCATAGGTGGTCTTTGGAAGCCGGACGCCCATCTGCCGATAGGCTTCGGTCAGGCGTTCGACCGCGCCATGCGTGAAAATCGGGCCCATGGTGTCATCCACCCCTGCCAGAACGCGCTGAGCCTTCCCGAGCGAGTACGCAAAGATAACTGACGCCATGCCGCGGTCCCGGTTCCGACGCCACCATCCGTTAACTTCGCCGAATACACTTTTCTGCGTCGGCCAACGGTAGATGGGCAGCCCGAAAGTCGCCTCGGTGATCAGGTTGTGACATTTTACGGATTCAAATGGAGCGCAAGTGGGGTCCGGAGTCAGTTTGTAATCACCGGAGATCACCCAGATCTCGCCTTTGTATTCGACACGTACCTGGGCCGACCCGAGGATATGCCCCGCCGGGTGGAAAGAGACCTTTACACCGTCGATAGAGACGCGCTTGCCGTAGGGGGCTGATTGAATTCGGGCTTCGTCCCCCAGTCGAATGCGGTAGAGCGGCTCGCCTTCTTTGGCGACAAGGTCGGCTCGATTGCCGCGATATGCGTGATCAGAATGGGCGTGGGTTAGGACGGCGCGATCGACGGGCTTCCACGGGTCAATATAGAAACCGCCCTGCTTACAGAAAAGCCCCCTTGCAGTCAGCGTGATCAATCCCCCTCGCCGCATAAGACGAGTTTACCAAAATCACTATTGATTTAAGGCACCGTTAAGGTCAGCGAGTTTGACGGGACAGATTCGCCATTTTGGATGGCGATGGAATATTCGCCGGAGGTGAGCGTGAGCGGTGCTGCGTCGATCAGTTTATCGCTCAAGGACGCGGAGAGCCGAAGAGCGCTATTGGGAACGATGCAGGGCGACACATCCGGACAGCCGGGGCCCACCATTCGAATGAAGACGCTTTCCGGGTCAACGCCTTGCGCCGCGATAGTCACTCGGAACTCTGAGCCCGCGACGGGCTGTGTTGCGGGCGCGAGCGACTCGAGCACGGGAGCGGGCTTGGTTGCCCGAGCCGTGGAGGATCGCTCTATCTTCCATTTATCTTGATGCTTACGCAGGATATAGTGGACGAAATAAGGGCCGACCGTCTTGTTCTTTACAAGCGTGCCGTCATTGCGATATTCGGCTACGAACCATTTCTCGAGCGTTTTCGCCGTGGCAAAACCACCGTCGGGGTCGACCTGGATCTCCTGGATCTCAAACTGGAGGTTGCGCGTCTCGGGTCCGTAATGGGAGCTGTCGCGCTGTAGACGTGCGATACCCGTTCTGATGTTTCGCAGATCGACCTCGAGCCCAAATTCATCCGGCGAGAGCCAATATTCCTTTAACTTTTCCTCATTGACGTTGGCCGGGTCTCGGTAGATGACGAGCGATTCGTATTTCTGCGACGCCTCAAGGACACGGCGGATCTCCGTTTCGTCATCAGTCGGATATAGAAGCCAGCCCGAAAGGGCGAGGATGGCGATGCCGGCCACTGCTAGAACGAGGAATGAGGGCCAATGGCTGCCTGAACCCGAGGTGGATCCGGCAACGGGTGACGATGCCGGCATTCCGGCGGCGATATGCAGGACCGCGGGCTCCCGCACGAAAGGCAATTCTTCGATATCAGCCTGGAACACATAGCCGCTACCTTTCACCGTTTCGATATAATTCGAATCCGGCTCGATGCCGGCCAGCGCTTTTCGCAGCTTGCTGATGCTCTGAGCCAGATGTGTGCCGGTAACCCCGTGCGGATTGTCGGCCCAGACGTGGTCGATGATCTCCTGCGTAGCGACCAATTGTCGCGGCGAGCGGACCAAAATTGCCAGAACTTCGAGTGCTTTTTTCTCGACCTTGATCATTTCGCCGTCGCAATAAAGAGCGAGACGGTCGGGGTCAAACTCAAATTTTCCGAAACGATACCGGCTGGGTGTTTGATCTATCATCAATGTTTACCGCAGGTTGTGGGCCTCAAGAATTTCTTCAAGATTTCTTTAACAGTAAAATATGGACAATCGCCCTATTTTACGTATTGTTAAAGGCACGTCGCCCGCCCCTCATGATGAAGCGGGAAACCAAGATTCGGCGTGTCGAGAAAGTAACATAATCGCCTTTAATAATTCAATGTTTTTTCTTCCCGAGAATGCAGGTCTGTCGAATTTATGAACAGATGCGGGAAGGCGAAGTACAACTGACAAAGTGATGACGAAGGCGTATCAAGAATTTGCGTAAATTGTTTGTCGTTTTGCCCACACTCTTGACCCGCGGACCGGCGGCCGAATTCCGGCAAAGCAAGAAAGTCGGAACGGATCAGAGACTTAGCCGCTTCGGCGGCCTGAAACTCCCACAATTTTAGATCTAGAGTCCTCCTCGTTTTCGGAGCGTGCTGTCCCCACGCTCCTTTTTTTGTTGTTGAGTTCTATTAGGAAAGGGGAGGCGAAGGATGTTCGATGAAATGAAAAACAGGCCCGAAGGCCTGTAAATACTGGAGCCACCCATCGGATTTGAACCGATGACCTTTCGATTACGAATCGAATGCTCTACCAACTGAGCTAGGGTGGCGTGGGGGGAGCCGAATCTCAAAATATACTTTGCGGTGTCGGGAGGTGTCAAGGCGGAGGCAGAGGCTGCACGGGGGCTTTGAGGTGCGGGGGTTCGGTTGTATCATCGCTTCAAGAAACGCGCGTTTTATAAACTCTATGGCGACGGAATTTACGGAGCGGCTGAAGGCCGCGTTCGACAATGCCACGATGGCGGAGATCGCAAGGCGGCTGGATGTGCCGCACGCGACGATCAGGAATTATTTTCAGGGGCGGATGCCGGCGCCGGAGGTGCTGATAAAGATCGCCAATGAAACGAATGTGTCGCTGAATTGGCTGCTTGCCGGGACGGGCGATATGTATGTCCGCGGCCGCGAGCCGCTCGACCTTGGCGATCTGATCGACCGACGCATCGAGGAGCTGATCGACCGGCGGTTGGGGGTTGCGGCTCTGCCGGAGGTGCAGAACCTGGGTGCGATCGACGACCCTCCTCCGTTTGATGTCGCCGCGGCCGTTGTTCGGCTAAGTGATCCCGAGGCGGTTATGAGCGAGTGGTTCAGACACGAGGGGCGCGACTATCCGGCCGATTACGGCATCATCTTTTTCCAGGGCTGGGAGAGCTTTTCGCATGCTGAGCGGGTTGATGCCATCCGTGATGCGAAGAAAGTGCTCGACCGGTCGCTGAAAAGACTTAAAAACTAGGCCCGATCGATCTTGTTCACAGGGCG
>DATHVL010000223.1:0-6159 GCA_035461325.1 Pyrinomonadaceae bacterium | reverse complement strand
GATCGATCCTTGACGGGTCATGCACGTCCCGGGCGGCTATCGAAGTCGTGAAGATAAACGCCGCCGCTGCGATCTTCGTCGCAGGTAAAGCGAACACCCTTACGGAAACTTTCGTCCTTGCGACAGAAAGCGTTGAAACCGGATCTGCCCTGGCAAAACTAGATCGTCTATCCGCGGAAACTAAAAAGATATGACGATCTTGGCCACGATCCTGGAAGCAAAACGACGGCGTTTACAAGCGGCCGTAGCTGTCACTGATGTGGCGGCACTGGTCGAACGGGCTAAAGCCGAAAGTGCCGAGAGCACTCCGCATCGGCTGCGTAAGGCACTGCAGAATCAGACGGGCAGCAATATCATCGCCGAGTTCAAACGTGCTTCGCCGTCGAAGGGTTTACTAAACCAAACCGCCGGCCCGGCAGCTTTCGCTCGGTCCTATCAGGAAGGCGGCGCGTGTGCGGTCTCGGTGCTGACCGAAGAAGACCATTTCCTTGGCTCCCTGGATGATCTTTTACAAGTTCGCGAAGCGATCGATATTCCTGTTCTGCGAAAAGACTTCCTACTCGATGAATTTCAAGTATATGAAGCCGCTGCTGCCGGGGCCGACGCCGTTCTACTGATCGTCGCGATCCTTTCCGACGGACAATTGTTCGAACTTCGCCGGCTTGCTGAGGAAGAACTGTGCATCGATGCACTCGTGGAGGTCCACACCTTGGATGAGATGCAAAGAGCCCGGGCCGCCGGAGCCAAGCTGATCGGAGTCAACAATCGTGATCTCAATTCGTTCGGAGTTTCACTCGATGTTTCGCGGGAACTCATCAAACACGCTCAGTCAGATGAGATCCTTGTTTCCGAAAGCGGGTTGAAAACTCTCGAGGATATCCTCGAGCTGCGTCGACTAGGCTATTGCGGCTTTCTAATCGGTGAAACTCTAATGCGAAGCCCGGAGCCTGTGAACGAACTGAAAAGACTTGTTAATTGAATTACGTCGGATGACCAAAGTTAAGATCTGTGGAATTACAAATCCCGATGACGCCCGGAGGGCGGCTGATCTTGGTGCGGATATGCTCGGATTTAATTTCTTTGAGGGAAGTTCACGATATCTGGCCCCGAGCGCCGCTTATGGTATCGGCGGAGTGATCCCCGCCGGCATTTTAAAGGTCGGCGTTTTCGTGAACGCCCGGTCCCAAAGCATTTCGGAGATCGTCGCGTTTGCGGGTCTCGATGCAGTTCAGCTTCACGGTGATGAGGACGCGGCATTTATCAGGGAACTTCGGAATGAAACTGGCGCAAAGGTGATCAAGGCCTTTCGGGTCGGCCCTAATCCCGCCAACTTTCCGGTAGGCAAATTTGACGCGGACTTTATTCTGCTGGACACGTTCTCGGCCGACGCATACGGCGGGACCGGCAACGCATTTGATTGGAAGATCGCCACCGAGGTATGGGATATGCCGGCGAACGGGTTTCTTGCAGGCGGCCTTACACCGGAAAACGTCAACGCAGCCATAGAAATTGCCCGCCCGTTTGCAGTCGATGTGGCGAGCGGCGTGGAATCGTCGCCCGGAATAAAAGATCCGAGGAAGCTGGAGGCCTTTATCAGCATTGCAAAGAAGACATGACTAATTACCAGCCAAATGAACAAGGCTACTGGGGAGAATATGGCGGACGTTTTGTCCCGGAGACTCTTGCAGCTCCTCTGGATGCGCTCGAAGCTGCCTATTTCAGGTTCAAAGATGATGCCGGTTTCTGCGAGGAACTGAATGGTCTGCTAAAGGATTTCTCCGGCCGCCCGACACCTCTTTATCTTGCCGAACGGCTCACTGATCGACTCGGCGGTGCCCGTATTTACCTTAAGCGTGAAGACCTAAACCACACGGGTGCTCACAAGATAAATAACTGCCTTGGCCAGATACTGCTTGCTCGGCAGATGGGGAAAGATCGCATCATCGCCGAGACGGGCGCAGGCCAGCACGGTGTGGCAACCGCAACCGTCTGCGCTCGCTTTGGGATTCAATGCGTCATCTATATGGGCGCGGAGGACATGAAGCGCCAGGAGCTCAACGTCTTTCGGATGCGCCTTCTCGGGGCAGAAGTACGGAGTGTCGATTCCGGATCGCGCACCTTAAAAGATGCGATAAACGAAGCGTTGCGTGATTGGGTGACAAACATCGAGTCGACGCATTACCTCCTAGGCTCAGCCCTTGGGCCGCACCCATACCCGCTAATGGTACGCGATTTTCAAAGTGTCATCGGCCGCGAGGCCCGTCATCAGATCCTAGAAAAGGAAGGTCGGTTGCCCGACGGACTCGTCGCCTGTGTCGGCGGGGGTTCGAATGCCATCGGCTTGTTTCATGAGTTCTTGAGTGACGACGTGAAAATGGTCGGCGTTGAAGCGGGCGGAAAGGGGATGTCCCTCGGTCAACATGCCGGCCGCTTTTTATCGGGCGGCAGCGTCGGCGTTCTACAGGGCACGAAAAGTTATGTGTTGCAGGATGAAACTGGACAGATCGCCTTGACCCATTCAGTTTCGGCGGGCCTGGACTATGCTGCCGTTGGCCCGGAACACGCATTTTTGCATGACATCGACCGCGTCCAATACGTGTCGGTATCGGATGTCGAGGCAACAAAGGCCTTTCACCTTCTGGCAGAAACCGAAGGGATCATTCCGGCGCTCGAATCGGCCCATGCAATTGCCTACATTGAAAAAGAGGCCCCCCGGATGTCGAAAGATTCGATTCTTATCGTCAATCTTTCCGGCAGGGGCGACAAGGACGTCAGCACGGTGGCGGCGGGGATGGAAGAGATCAGATGAGTCGAATATCTGAAAGGCTCAGTCAGCTAAAGCGGTCCGGCGGGAAAGGTTTCATTCCTTTTGTCACGGCCGGCGACCCCGATCTCGAGACTTCGAAAAAGATAGTTCTTGCGCTGGCCGAGGCGGGCGCGGATGTCATTGAGTTAGGCGTACCGTTTTCCGACCCGATGGCAGATGGCCCGACGATCCAGGCATCGTCTCAACGAGCACTGAAGCAAGGAGCAACAGTTGGGAGAATTCTCTCACTCACCACCGAGATCAGAGCTTTAACGGAAGTGCCGATCGTGCTTTTCAGCTATTTCAATCCTCTGTTTCGTTACGGTATCGAGAAGCTGGCAAACGATGCGGTTGAGGCCGGGATAGACGGTGTGTTAATAACCGACGTGATCGACACCGCCGCCGCCGACATCGGAAGAATTCTTAGGTCTTCCGGTTTGGATATGATCTCGCTCATTGCTCCGACGACGACGGATGAGCGACTTCTCCGGATCGCGCAAAGATCAAGCGGTTTTGTGTATGCAGTCTCACGAGCGGGGATCACCGGCGAACGAGCGGAATTAAGTGCCTCGGCTCAAACGCTGGTCGCCCGGGCGAAACTCTTCACCGATCTGCCGATCGCTGTCGGCTTCGGCATCTCATCGCGTGAACAGATACAGGATGTCTGGCATTTTGCGGACGCCGCCGTGGTCGGCTCGGCGATCGTTGGCGAGATAGAACGATCGATCGGAAATACAGACGAGGCCGAGGCGGTCACTAACTTCGTAGCCCGGCTTTTGCCGTACCGGAAAGGAGCGGTGAGCACCTGACACCAAAAAGATCAGCAGCAGTAGAGAGCTCAGAAGGAAGTAACAATTATGTTAATTGTAATGAAATCAGATGCCTCCCCGGCGGATACAAAGCGCGTCGTGGAGATCATTGAGAAACTTGGCTTTCGCGGCCACGCATTGCCCGGTGAAAACCGTACCGCAATTGGCGTCACAGGCAACAAGGGAGCCATTGACCCGGCTCATTTTGAGAACCTCCCCGGAGTTGCCGACGCCATTCGTGTTACTAAGCCGTACAAGTTGATCTCCAATGATCTCAGGCCGGAAAAGTCGGTGGTTAAGGTCGGTAATGCGGCTATCGGAGATGGATCGATCGCCATGATAGCCGGGCCCTGCGCCGTCGAAAACGCTGAACAGGCTTTCATGGCGGCCGAAGCGGTCGCTGCCAGCGGTGCGAAATTCTTTCGCGGCGGAGCATTCAAACCGCGGACCTCACCATACAATTTCCAGGGAATGGGTGAAGACGGGCTCATGATCCTCGGTGAAGTTCGCGACCGCTTTGGCCTGAACATCGTTACCGAGGCTATGGATGAACGTGGGATCGAACTGGTGGAAGAATATGGTGACTGTATTCAGATCGGTGCCCGAAACATGCAGAACTTCTCTTTGTTGAAATGCGCCGGGCGAGCGTCTAAACCCGTATTGCTCAAAAGGGGGCCTTCGGCGACACTGGATGAATTCCTGCTCGCTGCCGAATACATTATGGCGGAGGGAAATTATGACGTAATACTTTGCGAGCGGGGCATTAGAACCTTTGCCGATCACGCCCGGAACACGCTCGATCTGTCGATCGTGCCCGCGATCCGACGGCTCTCGCATCTGCCCGTAATCATCGATCCGTCCCATGCCTCCGGACACAGTTATATGGTCCGGCCCCTTGCGCTCGCCGGCGTCGCCGTGGGGGCCGATGGCCTAATGATCGAAGTACATCCCCGGCCGGCAGAAGCTCTCTGTGACGGAGCGCAGGCACTAACTCTAGAGCAATATGCCGAGCTCGCCGATCACGTTCTCAGGAAACAGAACGTCGAAGAAAGTGAGTCGATAGCTGCTTAAACGCCGATTTATATTAGTGTGTCTCGCGATCGAAGACGCCGGCGATTTTGAAACCGGTCTCTTCTTCCAACTCGCGTCGGGCTGCGGTGAGAGAATCTTCGTCCTCGAACTCGCCCTGTGGGATCGACCACGCTCCATCTTCTTTCTTTGCATAGAAGGGCCCGCCCGGCGGATGAATGAGAAAGATGGCTTCAGCGCGAACCCACATCCTTTTCATTAAATGTAGGGTGCGACATGCATCCATTTTCTTGAGTGTGCATCTCACAGAAATAGAAATACAGATTTTGAATAGTCGTTAGTTAAAAGTATCTAAAAACGAAGCGAGGGAGTTTTTATGAAGGGCTTAACAAGTTTCAGCCTTACGGTGGTGGTGTGTCTTTGTATCGGGGTTGTATCGGCGTTTGGACAGGCCGCGTACCGGATCTCGGCGCCGCACACGAGCCAGAATTTAACGTTCTTCTTTATCCACGGTGAAGACACAAGCAGCAATAAAAATTTGATCACGCTGCAGGAGGCGATGGAGATGGGGGTCTTCAAGGTGTATGAAACCGAAGACGTGGACGAGCTGATCGTCGAAAACATCTCGCCGAAATACGATGTTTTCATACAGTCCGGGGATATCGTTAAGGGCGGAAAGCAGGACCGGGTGCTTGCGATCAGCATTATCGTTCCGCGAAACTCCGGCAAGGTCTCGATCGAAGCTTTCTGCGTTGAATCAGACAGATGGGACGACCGCGGCGATGAAAGCAATAAGGAATTTTCTTCGTCGGAGGAAAGAATAGTTTCCAGGGAGTTGAAGATCGCGGCCAATGGAACGGTATCTGGTTCTGGAACAGGTTCGTCATCGGGGACGGGTACGGGATCGGGTTCGTCATCGGGATCGGTGTCGGCTGGTGCAGCACCGCCGATTGCCCTTTTGCCAGGGACGGTTAGCGGCACACG
The DNA here is from genome assembly GCA_035461325.1 of Pyrinomonadaceae bacterium. GTDB lineage: Bacteria > Acidobacteriota > Blastocatellia > Pyrinomonadales > Pyrinomonadaceae > OLB17. The sequence goes on along the minus strand of DATHVL010000223.1, from coordinate 531 downwards.
AGCTGCAACCGAGGTTGTGTCCGTTGCAGGCCGAGGCGATCAATCAGCGGTCTGGAACGAGGTGGCGAACGCACAGAGTAATATCTCTGCCAACGTGATGGCCGATGTTACGGCAAACAGCTCGGCCTCGAGCCTGCAGCTTTCGCTTGAGAATAAGAAACTTGTTAAAGCCAGAGAAGAGTTCGCGAAGAAATTCTCGCATCTTACAAAAGGAAAGACCGACATCATCGGGTATGCCTTCGCCATCAATGGCAAGATAAACAGCGCCGATATTTACGTGTCCAATCACCTCTTCAACAAGCTTTGGGCGAAGATGCTAAAGGCAGCCGTCACAGAAGCGATCTCGCTGGCAGATCAGGCAAAAGCAGAAAGCGAACCGACCGCGGGCGATATCAGCAGCTTTCTCTCGGAGGCCGATAAAGGAACACCGAAAGAACGTCAAACGGTTGCGAACTCAAAAGTGATTACTCGAGCGACAAAAAATGAAGTAGTGTACGAGGCGAGAGATAAAGCCGACGCTATCGTTCATCG
>DATHVL010000222.1:0-1551 GCA_035461325.1 Pyrinomonadaceae bacterium | reverse complement strand
CGCTTTAACGCGATCCTCGAGGTCGAGCCGGCCATAAAGGATACTCCCGAGGCCGAGCCCCGATCCGGCATCCGCGGCGCGATCGAGTTCCGCAACTTAAGCTTTGCGTACAACGGCGCCACCGTCCTGCATGACATCGATCTAAAGATCGACGCCGGCAAGACCGTGGCGTTCGTCGGCCGAACCGGCAGCGGCAAATCCACGCTGATGCATCTCGTTCCCCGCTTGCTCGACGCCCCTGAGGGCACGGTGCTCATCGACGGCCGCGGCATCCGCTCTTACTCCCTCGAACAGCTTCGCCGGGCTATCGGTTTTGTCCCGCAGGAGACGTTTCTCTTTAGCGACACGCTTGCCGAAAACATCGCGTTCGGCGTCGACCGGGCACTATCCGGCGCCGCGGCGTCGGCAACCGCGGGAGCCATCTCCGTCGAAAAGGCCGCCGCAGTTGCCGGGTTGGCCGAGGACGTCCGCGATTTTCCCAATCAGTACGAACAGCTTGTCGGCGAGCGCGGCATCACGCTATCGGGCGGACAGAAACAGCGCACCGCCATCGCCCGTGCCGTAATGCGCGACCCGCGAATTCTCATCCTCGACGACGCACTCTCCGCCGTCGATACCTATACAGAGGAGCAGATCCTCCACAACCTCCGCGATGTCCGCGAGGGCCGCACGACGCTAATCGTCTCCCACCGTGTCTCGACCATCCGCGACGCCGACCTCATCTGCGTGCTTGACGAGGGGCGTATCATTGAACGCGGGACGCACGGCGAGCTGCTCAAGATCGACGGCGAATACGCCGATCTTTACCGGCGTCAGCTTTTGGAAGAGGAGATTGAGGCGACCGACTAATATGAGCTACGAAAGGACCGAGCTTGACCAAAAGATCCGCACGATGACCATCATCTGGCTTGTCTTGCTGATGTCGCAGTTTATGTTTCTTGGCGTGGTCTACACCGTCCGCCCCGACCTGTTTGCCGCCCGGCCCGAGGCACCGCTGCTCGGTGACCAGCCCGTCATCGTTCTCGTCTTCGCGGCCCTGGCCCTGACTAATCTCGCGATCTCATTCATCCTCCGTGCCAAGGCCGTCGAGCATGCCATCACGAATCAGGATCCCAACTACGTCGGCACGGGCCTGATCATCGGCTGTGCGTTTTGCGAGACCATCTCGATCCTCGGCGTGGTCCTGGCACTCGCCTTTGCCTATCAATACTTCTACGTCTGGTTCGTTGTCGGCATCCTCGGCATCCTGCTCCACTATCCCCGCCGAAAGCAGTTCGTCGACGCAGGCTTCAACACCACACCCGTGCGCCATTAAAAAAGCCGGCTCAATCGGCCGGCTTTATCAGGTCTTGTCAGACAATGTTAGGGTGTGAATACCGTAACGGTCCGGCGGCCAAAGCGTCGAGCCTCTGCGCAACTCGCCATCCAAATGTCCACTCGGTTTCCTTTGATCTTTCCGCCGGTGTCGGCGACCAGATAGTTCCCGGAGTAATTTCCTGCACCGAGGTTTACGCTCGAACCGAGTTTAAGTACCCTCGGGTCGGCAGCGAT
>DATHVL010000221.1:0-4769 GCA_035461325.1 Pyrinomonadaceae bacterium | reverse complement strand
GCCGCAACGCCTCTGCGATCTGTTCGCCTACCCGAAAAACCGGATTCAAAGATGTCATCGGATCCTGAAAGATCATCGCGATGTCATTACCGCGGATCTGCCGCAGCCTGTCGTCGCTCGCCGTCGTCAATTCCTCGCCCTTGAACTTGATCGAACCACCCGCGATCCTGCCCGGCGGGTAGATCAGCCGCATCACCGAAAGCGCGGTGATCGATTTGCCGCAGCCCGATTCCCCCACAAGCCCCAGCAATTCCCCCTCATCGATATGAAAACTCACATCGTCAACGGCGCGCACCAAACCCGCCCGCGTGGGAAATTGCGTTTGGAGATTGGTTACTTCAAGGAGATGAGGCATCGAATCGACGTTTTACTTTGCTGAGTGATCAGTAAATGTTGAAGCTGTATTCCACCGTCACCATAACACTTACAGTCTTACCTCCTCGCACCTTGGGAAGAAACACAAGGCGTCGCGCCGCCTTTACCGCCTGTTCAGTAAGTCCGCGGGACAATCCTTTTACGACCGTGACGTCGCCGATACCACCATTATGAAGGAGCACGACTTTGACTCTCACCGTTCCCTGAACATTCCCGTTTCGTGCAGCGTCCGTATATCTGGCTTTTGGCTTGTATATCAGGCGATAGTTATTGACACCATCCTCGGCGTCGGTCGACCCGGATGCTGGTTCAGGGGTCTCCGGCAAGGGGTCGGAAACAGGATCATCGCCACGCGTCCTCGACCAACCGCCTTTAATTTCGATCGCGGAGTTGTCAGCTGTTAAGGCCAGAGAGTCGAAGAATCGGCTCACCGCGGAGTTATCCGCGACCCGGTAGTAAACCGACATCTCTATCCATTTCCCCTTTTTCACATCGTCAATAATGCGATAGATGGTGTTATTCACCGTGAACTCGTAGGCAGGGAGCACTTTGTCACCGACTTTGGCCTCCCCTTTTACAACGGGCTGGCCGTTATAAAGCTCCTGCAAGCGGACTCGCAACGATCGCTCGCCGAAATACGACACACGCGTGCATCCTCGGGTATTAAGATCCTTTAACCTAGAAAAAATCGTTAAGCGGTAGACCGCTTGATCTGCATAGGCGAAATAGTGCTCAGCTTGCAGTCGCTCGCACGGAGAAATCTCAACATCCGCGGTTGGAAATTTGGGGAATTCGGCGGTGACACCTTGAGATGTAATACCATATTTTTTCCATACGATCGGCGCCGCAAACCATCCAGCGTCCTGAGCTAACGCGGTCGACCATGCCGAGAAGGCCAAGGCGAGGACCGCGAAAACCCGTGCGCCTACTGAAACAGCTGTTTTCGTGCGAGATAGCCTATTCATTCGTTCTCACCGGATCAGCCGGCTTTGTCGGCAGTTTCACAGGGCTCGTGAGCCGCTTCATAACTTCTTGCACGGCCCTCTCGAGCTGCGGATCCCGGCCGGCGATCACCGAACGCGGATCATTCTCAACTTCGATATCGGGGTCTACCCCGTAGCCCTCAATAATATATTCACCTTTTGGATTGGCTAGGGCAAACTCGGGCACGTTCACCGTACCGCCGTCGATCAGGTTACCACGATTTGTAATGCCGACGACGCCACCCCAGCTTCGCTTCCCGATCAGTGGCCCAAGCTCCGCCTCGCGAAACATATAAGGAAAGATGTCCCCGTCAGATGCCGAGTTCTCGTTTAATATCGCGACCATTGGGCCGCGGAAAACACCATCCGGCCAGGTCGTCGCATCAGCGTCACCCCGCCTGAAATTAACGCCAAGCAACTCACGCCGAAGCCTCTCAATAAGCATACGCGAAACATTACCCCCGCCGTTCGCTCGAACGTCTACTACCAGGCCCTCTTTGTCGAGCTGCGGATAATACCACTTAATGAACTCGCGGATACCCGCAGCCCCCATGTCCGGAATGTGAATATATCCCAGACGCCCGCCGCTTAGCTCCGAGACCCGCGCACGATTTCGCTCGATCCAGTCGAGGTATATCAAGTCTGATTCGCTGCTGATCGGCCGATAGCTAACCTTGCGGGCCCCTTCGGCGGTCGGCCGCGAATTAAGCGTGAGCGTCACCATGCCCGATTTCCCGCGGAATGCCGAATAAACATCTTGATCAGTTCGAACCTCGCGGCCGTCTACAGCGATCAGGTAATCGCCGACATTTGCGTCGACGCCCACCTCGGTAAGAGGCGAGCGATAGATATCCTCTTCGTTATGACCGGGATAGATCTTAGAAATGCGGTATCGCCCTGCAGCCCTGTCCGCTTCAAATCTAGCTCCCGGCAGGCCGACCCCGATACGGGAAGGCAGGTTAAAATCACCCCCGTCAATATACGCGTGCTGTACGGTAAGCTCAGACGACATCTCCGCGATCACATAATTCAGATCGGCACGATGGGCAACATGCGGCAACCACTGCCGATAATCTTCTCGGATCCGCTCCCAGTTGAATCCGTGCATGTTCTCAACATAAAACCAGTCACGATAACGGCGCCAAGCCTCATTAAATATCTGGTTCCACTCCTCGGCCGGATTTATCTCGGTGACAAGACCTCCCGTTGAGACGCTCTTCTTGTTTCGTTCCCCGGCCGGATTCGCATCGATAAGCGAATACGAACCGCCGCCGGTTCCGGCCAACAGCTTCGTCCCGTCGGCCGATAGCGAATACCCGGTAACAGGCTGCTGCAAATTCGTTTCTTTGCGGTCCTTTATAGAAAACACCCTTAGCGACGACTGCACGCCCGGACCGCGGCCGTAATAGAAAGGCGGTGCGACCACATAGAGCAGATGGCCCTTATTTGCCGAAAGGCCCGCGTAATTTTCCGCGGGCAACGGAACTTTCACTGCCCGGTCGACGATGCCGTCAAAATCGATGCGCTCTGCCTTAATGGGGGTAGCGGATGGCGTAGGGGTGGGCGTCGGTGTGGGTGTCGGCGTGGCGTCCGGCTCAGGCCGTTCCGCTAAGATCGTGACTTGGTCGTCCTCGTACGGAAAAGGATGTTTCGTGTCCTTGCGTAGGGCGAGCGCATAGATCTGCGACATCCTGTTCGTGGCGAAATTGAACTCGGACTGCGAGATCTGCGGAGCAAATTCCCGCGCGCTAATGAAGTAAAGATAATCCCCGTTCGGGTCCCATGTTGCCCCGGACGCCGCGAACATCTCCGGCGTGACCCTCCGGCTGGTTTTATCGGCCGAGCTCCATATGAAAACGGAACTCAGTCCGTTACCGGACTGCATCGTGTAAGCGACATAGTTGCCGCCCGGGGACCACGAATAGTTAAATATAAGCCCGTTCCGAGCCTCCGCGATCTGTTGCAGCTGCTTACTATTAACATCGAGCACCCAAAGCTTTGCGTCACTGTCACTGAACAGAATCTTCCGGCCGTCCGCCGACCATTCCAACGCATATCTCTGCGCCCGTGAGCCCGTCGTGATCTGCACGGCTTCGGAAGCGCCGTCCTGTGCAATGGTCCATATCTCCTCTTCTCCCGTTTTATCAGAAATGAATGCAATGGTTCTGCCGTCGGGGGACCATGCCGGGAGCTTATCGTGGGCGTTGGACGACCTCGTCATGTTCCGCACGCTGCCGCGTTCGACCGGGGTTGTGAAGATATCACCTCGTGCTGCAAATAATGCTCGTTCGCCTTTAGGGCTCAACGAATATGACGAGACCAGGTTCGCCACTGACACCTGTCGCCGTCGTTTGTGTACGCCGTCATCGGGGACGTTGATGCTGAGCCGCGTGGCCCGCTTTGATCCCACATCGAAGACCTCTATCTCAGCGTCCCTTTCATATACGATCCGGGAAACATTGTCAGAACTCGGCCAGCGGATGTCCCAATCCCGATTTTGCGTGATCTGTGATGTTCGCCTGCTGCCGGTGTCATAAGCATAGAGGTTAAATTTTCCATCGTTATCAGAAACGTAATAAACCGTGTCGCCGATCCACATTGCGTCACGGTTCGCCCGCGGATTGTCGGAGATCTTTGTCGACTCACTGGTCGCGAGATCAAATATATATAACGTATTTGCCTGCCCACCGGCATAGCGCTTTTCGGGCCGGAAGTCTCTTGACTGCGGTGAGTAAACCATCTTGGTACCGTCCGGCGAAAAATCTCCCGAGCCCGCCTCGGGCATCGGCAGCGGTTCGACAGGACCGCCCTCCGGCGAGACTGCATAAAGCCGGGCGATGGGGAGCGACCACGATTCACGCAGTCCCCGGAAGAAAATTCGATTGTCCTTTGTCCACCCGTAAACCTGGTTGTCGTAACCCCACCGCGGCGCTAGGGGGCCTCGCGAGGGATAAAACGTAAGCTGTCGCGGTTCACCGCCGGTCGAGGGCATCACATAAACCTGCTCGTCGCCGTCGTATTGCCCCGTGAAAGCTATCCACCGGCCGTCCGGGGAGAACTTCGGAAACGTCTCGACACCCGGATGGGCGGTCAGGCGAGTCGCCGTGCCGCCCCGGTCTGAGGCGGTCCACAGGTCTCCGCCATAAGAGAAAACCACTCGGTCACCGTGAATATCCGGAAATCGCAGCAGTTTCGTCTGGGCAAAAGCGCTTAATGTGAGGGCAAGCCCGACGAGCAGCGCCGGTAGCGATCGTGTGAACATCTGGTAAGTTTCCTCCGTAGAATATAGGGAAAAGCTGGTGAGATTTTAACCTAAATGGCGCATTTCTTAAAAGAGGGTATAAACATCGCAACTATTGAGGGTGCAACCATTTTTATCGCCATTTCTTCAAACGGATGGTATCATTTTCA
>DATHVL010000220.1:0-3371 GCA_035461325.1 Pyrinomonadaceae bacterium | reverse complement strand
GGTAAAACAAAAACAGCGTACCCCTCCGATGGGTACGCTGTTTCTTTTTATCCGGCAAGCGTTTTGGTTTGGAGCGCTCGCCCTTGTCTAATTATCTCCGCCGATATCCGATCGTTTCGCCGTTATCCAACCGGGTCGTCGTCAGCCCGTTCCCGGTCCTGGTAACCCGCGAAACTATTCCGTCGATCGTGAGGTAATTACCGCTCGTAAACGAACCGTAAACGGTCGAGCCGCCGATGCGTGCCGATACATCACCGTTGTTGGAGATGGTCAGATCGATCTGCGTTCCGTTCGGAGCCGTACCGCGGAAGTTGCCGCGGGCCCAGCTCGGCGGCGAGATCTGATTGCCGCCGCCCCAACCGGGGTTACCCCAGTTGCCGCCCTGTCCCGGATAACCGGTTCCGGGCGTGTTTCGCGTATAAACGATCCGTTCGCCGATATCGGTCCGCGTTGTGATGATGCCGTTACCCGAGCGTGTCACCCGTGACTGGATGCCGCCAAGGTTAAGGATGTTTCCTCGTGTGAACGTCCCGTAGGTCATGCTCTGGCCCACGCTTGCGTTAACGCTGCCGTTCGGCGAGATGGTCAGAATTATCGGCTGCCCCGCCGGTCCGGTCGCATAAAACGTTCCCTGTGCCCAGGTTGGCGGCCGCATAGTGCCGACATTTCCGCCCGGGTATCCGGGTCCGCCCGGCCAATTACCGCCGCCACCGCCGGCCCAGCCGCCGCCCGCTATGCCCGGCATGTCATATGTATCCGCAAGCGTATTCACATTGTTTCTAAGCTGATTCCACTGGCGCTCGATCTGCCGGCGAAACGCGATCGTGTTCATTGTCTGATTTAGCGGCTGGGCAGCGTTAACCAAATTCTGCACTTGGTTGCGGCTTCTCCACCAATCGTTATCGCGGTCAAAATTGCTTCGCAGCCGATCGGTCTGGTTCTCGAAAGCATCGACCTGATTGCGGTAGGTGCGCTTTTGAGCATTGCTCAGATTGCTGCGGTCAACCTCCCGGCGAAAATCGTCGCGAAACTGATCTCCCGACTCTTCGAGCCGCCGGATGATCTGGTCGACATCTCCTCTGGAGTATTGACCCGTATATCTGCCTTGAGCTTCCGCCTCGCCGGGCAATGTCAATAGCGCTAAGCCAAACAAAGCCATCGAATAAAATAATTTTTTGATCCCTGTGTTCTTCATATCTTCTTCCCCTGTTTCTAAAGTTCATCGGCCCCTAAAGCGGCCGTCTATTCCGCGATGGGAGCGTCAGTTCGCAAATTCGCTATCATTATTATACTCCCGGATCGATTTCGCCGCGATTATATTAGAATAGTTGCTGTAACAACGCTCTACATGGAATCCCTCGACGATTACGAATTCGATCTACCGGAAGAGCTAATTGCCGAAAGGCCGCTCGATGACCGCTCCGCTTCGCGAATGCTGGCGGTGGACCTTTCAACCCGCTCGTTGGATGACAGGCGCTTCAAAGAGTTGCCGCAAATCTTGCGTTCAGGGGACATATTGGTGCTCAACAATACCCGGGTATTTCCGGCAAGGCTCATCGGAAACCTCTCCACCGGGGCGCGAGTGGAGATCTTCCTGGTCGACGAGATAGTCGACGGGCGTTGGTCCGCTCTGGCCCGCCCTGCAAAGCGGCTTAAGCCGGGCGGATCTATCGATTTTGGAGGACGGCTCAACGGTGAGGTGCTTGAAAAGGCCGTCGATGGCCGCGTTGTTATAGAGTTTCGGGCCGACGGCAATTTCTTCGACGTGCTGGAAACGATCGGCCGTACGCCGCTGCCGCCCTATATCAAACGGAACCTCGACGAACCTGACACTGACAGAAACAGGTACCAAACTGTCTTTGCCCGCGAACGCGGTGCGATAGCTGCCCCAACTGCGGGGCTGCACTTTACCCCCGAGATCCTGGCCGCCGCCGCCGACCGTGGCATCGCGACCGCCGAGGTCACTCTCCACGTCGGCTATGGGACCTTTGAGCCGATCCGCGTGGACGACCTCCGGATGCACCACGTGCTGCCCGAACGATACAGCGTAAGCGACGCGGCCGCCGACCTGCTCAACACAGCCCGCTCCGAGGGCCGCCGGGTGATTGCTGTCGGCACGACGACCACACGAACGCTCGAATCGGTCCTATCGCCCGACGGCGAGTTTTTGGCCGGTGATGGCCTCGCAAATCTCACTATCCTGCCCGGTTACCGGTTCCGCTCCATCAACGGCTTGCTGACCAACTTTCATCTGCCGCGCAGTTCGCTCCTCGTTTTGGTTTCGGCTTTCGGCGGTCACGAACTTATAATGAATGCGTATCGGCACGCCGTCCGTGAGCGTTACCGGTTCTATAGCTATGGCGATTGTATGCTGATCGTCTGACACGATATGGCGGTCCTCCAAACAATTAGGAGTATTTTCGCTCCGGCGGTTCTAAAACAGCCGGCGGCCATCGGCTCCGCACCTTCATCGCGTTACGCGATCAGACCCCTTGTAAAACCGCACCTCAAAGAGCTGATCCCGGTAAACCGCGAGTGCTTCCCCAACGGCGACAATTATACGAAACACACTTTTTCCTACTTGCTTGAGGATCCCTCGACACTCGGCTACCGCATCGATTCCGCCGAAGGCGAGATGGCAGGCTTCCTGTTTGTCATGCTCAACCCTGACGGCGCAGCCCATATCACGACCGTCGGCGTTCTTCCGGCTCATCGGCGGCGAGGGCTAGCCGAGCGCCTGATGTCGCATCTCGAACATGTTCTCCGAATAAAGGGCGTTACCACCGTCGCACTTGAGGTTCGTGCCGCCAATACTGATGCTCAGCGGTTATATCGCCGGGCCGGCTACATGGAAGTACAGCGTCTGCCTCGTTATTACAACGATGGCGAGGACGGCCTTCTGATGATCCGCTCGCTTATCTGATCGCGGTGTCTCTGACTCTTCCAAAACTTTATCCGATCACGGACCGACACCTCTCCGGGATGGACCACGCTGAGCAGGTGCGCCGCTTTGCGTCCGCCGGTGCCCGTTTCATACAGCTGCGAGAAAAACTTCTGTCGCCCGCTGAGTTTTGCACCCAAGCCAAAGCCGCGGTCGAAACGGCGCGAGACTATGGGGTCACACTGATCATTAACGACCGAGTCGATATAGCGATCGCCGTCGGTGCAGCCGGGGTTCACCTTGGTCAGGACGATCTTCCGCCGGCCGCCGCCCGCCGGCTTCTCGGTGCTTCGTCGATCATCGGCTTTTCTACCCACACCCTCTACCAAGTTGAACTGGCGTTAAAGTTGCCAATCGATTACCTGGCATTCGGCCCTATTTTCCCCACCGGCACAAAGGAAAAGCCCGATCGTGTAACGGGGCTTGATAT
>DATHVL010000219.1:0-5832 GCA_035461325.1 Pyrinomonadaceae bacterium | reverse complement strand
AATAAAAAGAGGCGGCTGCTTCGGCCCCCGATTCCGGCCTACCTGAAAAGCTCCTGAAACGCGGACGAAAAGCTCGACCGATGCCTCAAGCCCGTCGTAGAGCTGATCGATGCCGATGAAACGGGAGCGGTCTTCGTATCGTGAAGGGAAGTAGTTCAGGAGGTCTTCGACGGTGGCGTCAGCAGGGTCGGCCTTTGCCGCGTGGCCGGCAACGGCTGTGGAGAGATGTTTCGAGATCCAAGGCGTGATGCCCGCAACACCGGTTCGGTGAAGATCGGTCAACGGCGTCGTGAGCAAGAGGTCCATGGGCGCAAGGACAGGATAGCAAAGTCGGTGGCAGACACGAAAAAACGGAAGCCGGCTGCTCGGTGGCCATGCTTCCGTAAGTTCAAGGAGAAACTATAACTGACTCGGTGAGAACCTGATCAAGCAAGTTCTGAGACGTGCTTGGTAAGCCGCGATTTATAACGAGCGGCAGTATTTTTGTGAATGATCCCTTTGTTTACCGCCTTGTCGATCAGAGCCACGGTCGGGCTCAGAAGCTCCGTGCTCGCGCCCTTGTCAGTCTCCGACAGCGCGGTCCGCAGTTTTTTGATCTGCGTGCGCAGTTTGCTCCGATTGCTGCGGTTAATAGCGTTTCGCTTGAGATTTTGCCTGACTCGCTTTTCGGCTGATTTATGATTTGCCATTCTTAAACTCTAATATAACGTAAACTTTCTCTAAATCAGAGAAACATCAGAGTATAGGGGCTGGACGGAACCTTGTCAAGGCGGGTTCAGCCGTCCACACGCAGTGCGAAGGTGTGGATAAGATCAACAAACAGCACGAAGATGGGCGGGTAAATTATGGCTTCGAGCTGCAGGGTATCGGCGAAATGCTGCGGCATCCTCATCGAGATAAACTCGACATAATTGCCGATAAAAAGGCCTGCGCCCAGGCTTGCCAGTACCCCCACGATAAGAAATCCAGCGGCGAAAACGCGGGAGTAGCGCCGCTCCGGTTTTTCGGTATCATCCAGGATCGATTCGTGGATCTCTTCGTCATCATAGGTGAACCGCTCCATTCCCTCGCGGATGCGGCCGACCAGATGAATTACGCCGGCGGCAAACAACGAGATCAGTATGATCTTTCCAATGACGGACGAAGTCGAAAAGAACACCGGTTTGCTGAGGGCGACGACCAGCGTTGAAACAAAAAGTGCTACGGTCGGAAAGATGATCTTCTGCAGGGCCATCGCCTCTCGGCGTTCCTCGGCGATCATACGGTTTATGATCTCGTTGTAGCGGTGCTCGTACACGAGCTGACGCCAGCGGCGTGCGTGAGCGTTCGACGAGGCGAAGACCGAATCGCCGTTGAAGCTGCCGGCTTGGCGGGCTTCCAGGATCTTGCGGTCATAGGCAGCCCGGTCTTCGGGATTGCCGAGTATTTCGTAGGCTTCGGCGATGGCCGCAAAGGCGCGCGCGGTCTCCTCGGAGCCGTTATTCTTGTCGGGATGCAGTTTTCTGGCGAGCCTCCGGTATGCCGATTTGATCTCGACACTGGAGGCGTTAGGTGAAACCTTTAGTGTTTCGTAATAGTTCGCCATCTACGCGGTTTTGATGCTGGGAGAGCGGCGTAATGCCGTCCGGAAAGCGCGATCCGGACTGGGAAATTATACCACAATTGCCGCCGCGTGCGGCTCACCGGGGGCCGTCGACGGCAAGGCTTACCGGGTCGGCACCGGCCAGTTTTACCGCGTCCAGCAAAGCCGCGACGCTGCCGTATGACATGGTATCCGGAGCTTTGATAAATACCGTCTTTTCCGTCCGGGACGGATCAAAGCTGCTGCGAACGCCGTTGTGTTCCCGTTCTGCAAAAATCGCCTCAAGAGATTCGACCAAGCCGTTGTAGGGGCCGGCATTAGCGACCCGGCGAGTGTTGAGTGTGACCGAACCGTCCGGCTCGAGAGCTACGACAATCGTATGAGGGTGGGTGTCGGCGGGCTGTCCGCTCGGCTCGGCCGGGACCCGGGCCTCAAAACGCGAGGGTTTTACGGGCGTGACTATCATGAAGATGATGAGCAGGACAAGAAGAATGTCGATGAGGGGCGTGACGTTTATCTCGGGCCGGGCCATGTTTGTTTCCTCCTGAGATTTAGACACCGGAGGCGAGAAGAATGTTCCCGGGTTTGTTACGCTTCGAGTCCGGCGTCGCCGAGTGCACGGAGCAGGGCCTTGGCCTTTAGGAGCGATTCGTCATATTCGGCCGCGGCATCGCTTTCGATGGTTATGCCGCCCCCGACGTTGAACACAGCGTCGCCGTCGGCGATGGTCATCGTGCGGATCGCGACATTCGTATCGAGAAAGCCGGGCATGCCGAAAGCGGCGTCGGGAATGCGGATGCCGATGGTGCCCATCGAAAGGCCGCGGGCCGATGGCTCGATCCGGTCGATGATCTCCATCGTCCTCCGTTTTGGAGCGCCGGTGATCGAACCGCAAGGGAACAGTGCTCTTAAAACTTCGTCGTGACCCATGTCATCGCGGAGTGTCCCCGTGACGGTTGAGACGAGATGGTAGAGCGTCGGGTGCTCCTCGATCTCGCAGAGGGATTGGACCCGTACGCTGCCGAATTCGCAGACACGGCCGAGGTCATTTCGGACGAGGTCGACGATCATGGTGTTCTCTGCACGGTCTTTTTCGCTGGCCGAGAGGTGTTTGCGAAGCTCGGCATCGCGGGCCGCATCTCCACTTCGACGAATCGTACCCTTGATCGGCGACGATGAGATCTCGCGGCCTTCTATTTTGAAAAACCGTTCCGGTGAAGCGGAGACGACCGTCGAACTAACTCGATCGATGTAGGCGGCGAAGGGGGCGGGATGATCCCGTCGCAGCGAGGCGAAAATCTGAGACGCCCCGAGACCCGGCGGCAGCCCTACCGTCAGCTGTTGTGTGAGGTTTGCCTGATACGTTTCGCCTTCTCGAATGAGCTCTTTTATTTCGTCAACCGCTCTTAAGTATTCATCGCGGGTGTAATTTGACACGGCAAGAGGTCTCGGGCCGTTATAATCGGGCAGATGTGCCGGTGAGTCCAAGATCTCGCGCCAAGTATTTTCTCTGCTCGCATTGCCCGCGATCCGCGTCACGCCCGTACGGTAATCGTGGATAAGGAGCGAGTCAAAGAGCGCGAGGTAGACATGCGGTTCCGAGATTTGGTGCCGCGAGGGGAGTCCCATTAAAGACATTCCGAAGTCGTATGAAAGAGTGAATATCGCAGCAAGCGACGCATCGGCCAGAGCGACTGCGAGGCGTCTGAGTGCGGTATCATCTGAAACCTCAGCCCTCGAAACGGGGTCGATCCCCGCGATCAAAAGGTGCGAGCCGAGATGGCCGGTACCGCTACTGTCGAGTATCGCGACGCCGCGTTCGGCGGGCAATGCGAGGAGGGCCGCGACCAGGCTGTCAGCTGCGAGGGCGTTCGCTTTCACAGGGCTGATTCTAGCACGTCGAAAAACGGGGCCCGCCTATTTCACATCACCCCGGTTTTCGCGTAAGATACTGCAATCCTGACTCTCCGTACTACAAAGAAAAAAACTTATGGCCCTAAATATTGAAGATCGATATACGCTGATTCGAGGTTTGGGACTGATAGCGGCGGCGTCCGTTATTGTCGGCAATGTTATCGGGACCGGCGTTTTCTTTAAGGCGCGGATAATGACGTGTAACGTCGGCACCGGCGGATGGGTTATTAGCGCCTGGATCGCCGCAGGGCTGCTTGCGTTGGCGGGTGCCCTCACTTATGCCGAACTCACCGCGATGAAGCCCGCCGCGGGTGCGGAATACGTGCTGCTTCGCGATGCGTATGGGCGGGTCTCGAGCTTCCTCTATGGCTGGATGCAGATCTTCATCGCCAAGACAGGGTCGATGGCTGCGCTTGCCGTCGCCTTTGCGATGGTGCTCAATACCTACCTCGATAATCAGCTGAGCCAGGAACTGTTTTCGACAAATATCCTCGGGTACGATTTTGCGGTTACATTGCTGCAGTTGGTGGGAATAATGGTGATCATTATTTTCACGACGTTGAATTCCGCATCCGTGGCTGTCAGCGGGCAGATCGCGACGGTCCTGACGTTCGTTAAGATCGCACTGGTTCTGCTCGTCGGGATCGGGGCGTTCGCCTTCGTTACAGGCGGGACTTTCGCCAATTTCGGGCTCGATTCGGCCGGTGCAGTTTGCGAGGGCGTGAACGAGGCACAGCGTTACGGCTCGCCGCAATATTCTTTCTTTGCGGGCTTTGCGGCCGCCATGCTCGGTGCGTTGTGGGGCTACGACGGCTGGAACCAGCTTACGTTTGTGGCCGGTGAGGTCAAGGACCCGAATCGCAACATCCCGCTGGCTATAATCGGCAGCACGGTGATGATCATTATCCTCTATGTCTTCGTGCACATCGCATATTACTACGTCCTCAACCCGGCCGCGATAGCATCAGTCCCCGAAGACAAGGCAGTTGCACAGGTCATCGCCGAACAGTTCTTCACCGGCGGCGCGATGAGCATCCTTGCCGGAACCGCAGTGGCGATATTTACGATCGGGCTTATGATCTCATCGCTGGGCTCGCTTCATACCTCGACGCTTGCCGGCGGACGAATTCCTTACGCGATGGCCCAGGATGGGCTGATGTTCCGAATGTTCGGCCGACTGTCCGCGAGTGGCGTGCCGGTCACGTCGCTGATCTTCCAGGGTTTCTGGGCGATCATTCTGACCCTCTCTGGCTCGTTCGATACGCTTACGAACTACGTGATCTTTGGTTCGTTCATCTTTTACGGCCTGATCACATCGTCGGTATTCCTCTTTAGGCGTCGGCATCCGGACCTTGCGCGGCCTTATAAGACGTGGGGCTATCCTGTAGTGCCGATCATATTTCTGCTGGTGACGGCGTGGCTGCTTTTGCAGACCCTTTATGACGAGCCTGTGCAGTCGCTTATCGGTATCGGGCTGATCTTGCTCGGGCTGCCGGTCTATTACTTCCTGAACAGCCGCTATACCGCACCGACGGAGGCCGCTGATGACGACATCGAACGATAGACGTAGCGGACGTGAGCGGCGCCGCGCGGCCCGCTCCACCGTGGGCCGCGAAATTCAATGGGAGAATCACGCGGGCCATCATCGCGGCATTCTAAGCGATGTGAGCGTCACTGGATGTTTCATCCTGACCTCGGGGATCCACGGGGTCGGTGAGCGGGTGTTCGTCAACCTGCCGCTTACCGACGGTTCAAGCGTCAAGATGCCGGCGGAGGTCGTCAATTCCGTAACTGATATAGGATTTGCCGGCCGGTTCGTGGAACTCACCGACGCGAAAAGGGAGTTTTTAGAAAGGTTCGTCGAACTTCATTCGGAACAGACTTAGGGCCTACCTCTCAGCGGCCGCTGAAAGGGCTTCTGCCGCCGCCTCACGGTCGTCGAAATGGAACTTCTGCGTGCCGACGATCTGATAATTCTCATGTCCCTTGCCAGCGATGATCACCACATCGCCGGGTTTGGCTGATCCGATCGCCCGAGTTATCGCCTGACGCCTGTCCGAGATAGCCAGATATTCGGTGCCCGTCTCGGCCACACCTTTTTCGATCTCCTCAATAATTTTCAACGGATCCTCGGTTCGCGGATTGTCAGAGGTGATGACCGCTAGGTCGCTGTTCCCGCCGGCGACGCGTCCCATTGGAATGCGCTTGGTGCGGTCGCGATCACCGCCGCAGCCGAAGACGGTTATCACGCGTCCCTCAGCAAGGCCGCGCGCCGTTTGAAGCGTATTGAGCAGAGCATCGTCGGTATGGGCGTAATCGACGATGACGGCAAGCCC
>DATHVL010000218.1:0-5016 GCA_035461325.1 Pyrinomonadaceae bacterium | reverse complement strand
TATCACCATCCGGATCGAAGAAGGAAAGCAGTACTCACTGCGCCGTTTGGAATTCACCGGAAACAATTTTACTCGCGACCGGGTGCTGCGGCGTGAGTTCCTGCTCAACGAGGGCGATATCTACAACCAGAACTGGCTCGATATCTCGGTAGCCCGACTCAATCAAACTCAGTACTTCGACCCGATCGACAAGGACCAGGATGTCGAGATCCGAACGGATGACGAACAGGGCGATGTTGACCTGAATGTTAAGGTCCGCGAAAAAGGCCGCCAGCAGATCTCATTTAACGGCGGAATTTCCGGATTGGGCGGATCGTTCTTTGGACTGGAATATTCAACGAATAACCTTGCAGGCCGCGGTGAGGTGCTGTCGTTCGCGTTTGGTGCAGGCAACCGTCAGCAGAGCCTCCAGATGACCTATCAGGAGCCGTATTTCCGCGATCGTCCGATATCGGTCGGCCTCTCGCTGTTTGCCTCGCGGTACAAGTTTTTTGGCGAAGGCACGTTCCTGACGCAGAATCCCGCCCTCCAGGAAGACCTTTTTAATCCGTTCGGCCAGATCCTTACGGACGAGGAAAATCTGTTCACACAGAGCACGTACGGTGCGACGGTTTTTGCCACGGCTCCGCTGTCAGAACTATTCTTCAAGAAACGCCAGTTCACTCAGTTTTCACGGCTCGGCCTGACATACCAGATCTCAAGCACTTCGATCTCGGACCCGCCCGTCAACGAATCTGCCGATCCCGCGGCACGCATTCCGGTGATCTATCGGCAGCCCGGAATTCTGACCAGCCGTATTACGGGGACATTTGTGTATGACACTCGACAGCCGGCACCGAACGGGATCGATACCGTACGCGGAACGCAGTTGGCACTCTCGGTCGGCCTTGCGGGTTTGGGCGGCGATGTTCGGACCTATCAGCCAAATATCGCGTTCAGCAAATTTATACCGGTCCGGAACAAGCGTTCGCGAACTCCGCATGTTTTTGCTTTCCGCATTCAGGCGGGGACGATCGGTTCTTACGCGACCAGCAGTACAATTCGCGATGCCAACTCGATCGCATTTGTCGGCGGCGTTCCGGCATACGAACGCTACTATCTGGGAAGCGAAAATGACATTCGAGGTTATGATTCGCGTGCGATCGGCCCGATCGCACCGTTCGACACCTATATAACGACACGGAATGTCATTGCGGCGTCCAACAGTTTCGGAACCCCGGAAGCGCTGACAGGTTTTCCTCCGGGATCACCGATACCTGCACAGCTCGCCGCGATCGGAGCGCTGACGGGCCCGGACGGAGCTAACCCGGCGATATTCTCGCGCAATTTCCGATTTATTGGCGGCGACACGCAGCTGCTCGGCAACTTTGAGTACCGCATTCCCCTATTTGGCCCGGCAACGCTCGCCCTATTTGCTGATGTAGGCAGCGTTTTCAATTTACGCAACACGGGTACTCAGCGAATCAACAGCGAGTTTTTGGACGATGACCGTTTCCTGGGCCCCGGACGGATCACGGCCCTCGGCCTAATCAACACGCCGGTGCTGGAAAGCAGCTTTGGCACCCTGTTGTATTATCGCGGCCGCGTAATGACGAAGACCGACTTTCTGAATGAGTTCTGCCGAGGGAATCGCTTCGGATGCCCGACATCATTGTCGCCCGAGGTACAGCAGATCTATTTGCGGGGCGAGGCCCAGCAGAATTCTCTGCTCAAGGTCGATGAGGCAGCGTTCAACAAGATCGGAGATTTTCGTTCGACCGTAGGAGTTGAACTCCGTGTTCAGGTCCCGGTCGTGAACGTGCCGTTCCGGCTCATCTATTTTTACAACCCGAATGGAAAATTTGGCTTCACAGAAGAGTTGCCGGGAATATTTTTGCCCGGCAAACGCAGCGGATTCAAATTTTCGGTCGGCAGGACCTTTTGATAACGGCAGGCGAAATCGGCCCGTTTAATGACGCAGGGGTTAATTGACAGCAGTTGGCGGATGAAATAATATTGTCGTTCTTTTATCCGATTCCCATTAGTACAGGCAACACAAACCGCAATAAAGGTTTCAAAGTAAGTAACAGAAATACAGTTCGAAGTGCGGCCAACGCCGCCGTTAAGGAGTTTTACAAGATAATGAAAAAATTCAGTATGTTCGCGGTTGCAGCGGTTTTTGCGGCAATCTTTGCGGTAGGAGCCTCGGCACAGACCGCTCCGATGAAGATCGGGCTAGTTAACACCAGCATATTCACAGACGAGAAGGAAGGCCTAAAGCGCGTCGGGACTGCTGTCACCCAACTCAATAATGAGCTTCGCCCGAAAGAGCAAGAACTGACGACACTGCAGACCCGAATTCGATCGATCGAAGATGAGCTGCGCAAGCTGCAGAGCGCTGCTCCGAACACTCCGATCAATGAGACCACCTTTACCACTAAGCGTGAAGAAGGGGCCCGGCTTGCTCGCGAGCTTGAATTCAAGAACAAAGAGTACGAAGCATTTCGCGAAAAGCGTCAGAATGAGATCCTCGGCCCGGTCAATGCAGATATCGCCCGAGCGTTGGACGATTACGCGAAGCAGAAAGGTTACACGATGATCTTTGACATTGTGCCGCTTGCACAGTCATCGGTTCTTCTTTCGGCGGACGCCTCTGCGGATATCACGCGTGATTTCGTTACTTTTTATAACGCACGTCAGCCGGGTGCTGCCACGGCAGCCAACCCTCGCTAGGCAGTCAGTAAACATTTAGTTAGTCAGCAGCCGTACGTGAACTCGTCGGCTGCTGATTTATCGTTTACGATACTCTCCATGGCCATATACGACTCAGTCGCGATACAGAAGATACTCCCGCACCGCTACCCCTTTTTGCTAGTCGACAGGATCGTCGAGCTTGAGCCGGGCAAACGCATCGTCGGTATTAAACAGGTCACAATAAACGATCAGTTCTTCGCGGGCCACTTTCCGGAGGCGCCGGTGATGCCCGGTGTGCTGCAAATAGAGGCGCTGGCGCAGGTCGGGGCGATACTCGCGCTGCGTGAAATGGAGAATCGGGACGAAAAGATCCCGTTCTTTAGCGGCATTGAGAACGCGAAGTTTCGGCGCCCGGTCGTCCCGGGCGATACCCTGATGCTGGAGGTCACCGCCTTAAGGGTCGGAAGCAAGATACAGAAGATGCGCGGCGTGGCGACGGTTGATGGTAATATTACCGCCGAGGCCGTGATCATGAGCGTTATTGCGAATCGCCGAAAGGAGGGCGAGTAATGGAGCCAATCAGAGTTTCGACAACGGAATTTTTTAGTTACGTAATGTTGATCAACGGGGCGATCGGGCTCGTGCTCGGGCTCGTCCCGCTAGGCTTCGGATTTATCCGGGGCCAGCGCCGGCTGGGGATACTGGGAATCGTCGCCTCGACTCTCGGAGGTGCGATCCTCGGCGTGTTTCTGTCGGTGCCGGCAATGGCGATCTTTACGTGGCTGGTCGTGCGACGATCCGGCCCGGATGCCGCGGCTGATCACGATCTTCCCGCCGAAGATATTTAACCACCCTATGACCTATATCGACGCGACGGCGATCGTCAGCCCCGGGGCATCGCTCGGCAGCGATTGTCATATCGGCCCATTCTGTACGGTCGGTGAGGGCGTAAGGCTTGGGGACGGGGTCCGGCTCGAGTCTCATGTCGTCATCGGCGGCGATACAACCGTCGGCAACGAGACCCACATTTATCCATTTACATCGATCGGGCTCGCTCCGCAGGACCTTAAATACGGCGGCGAACCAACCCGCACGATTATCGGCGCGCGCAATCAGATACGCGAGTTCGTTACGGTCCACCGCGGGACAGCCGGCGGCGGCGGCGTAACGACCATCGGCGACGGAAATCTGCTGATGGCGCAGGCACATGTCGCCCATGACTGCACGATCGGAAACGAAGTGATCATGGCAAACGCTGCGACACTTGCCGGGCACGTTGAGGTGGCAGACCGGGCCAATATCGGGGCTTACTCCGGCGTGCATCAGTTCTGCCGTGTCGGGCTTGAGGCATTCGTGGGCGGGTATTCGGTCGTCGTCAAAGATGCACCGCCCTTCGCAATAATCCAGGGAAACCACGCACGCTGTTTTGGGCTGAACACTTTGGGAATGAAGCGGCGAGGATACTCGCGGGAAGCGATCGCCAATCTGCATCACGCGTTTCGCCTCTTGCTCTCGTCAAAGCTAAACACTACGCAGGCTATCGACCGCATCCGTGAAGAGATATCGGGTTCAGCGGAGGTCGACCTGTTAGTCGAATTTATCGAAAGCTCGCAGCGGGGCGTGGTTAAGTAGCACCGGAAGCAGCTTTTACACCTGTGTTAGAATCAGGGGGTTTTTTATGGAAAACGACACTACGCCAGAGGCCGCGATCGCCGCATTCGGCAAACGTATCCAGAGGTGCTACGGCTGTTTTATCGCATACCACCTAAAGGATATGTACCTCGGCGAGGACGCCACATTTTTCTGCGAGCACTGTAAGGACGAATCAATGTTTCACTTCGAAGATTTTTCGAAACAGATAGATCTCAAGGCCCTTGAGAGTGCCGCGGAGGGCCACCATCATTAGTCAGTGCGTGTAACGCTTCAAATCCGGACCCCATACGAGAGCCGTTCGGCAGAGGTTAACGGTGAGTTAACACTCGGTCGAACCGACGCGGCTGATGTCGTTTTGGAGGACGCAGGGCTTTCGCGCGTCAACACTACCTTTTTCATCGATGACGGAACTCTGTGGGTCGCTGATGAGGATTCGACTAACGGTACTTTTCTCAACGGCCGGCGGATCGCGGGCCGTGCCAATGCGGTCTCAGACGGCGACACACTGAAGATCGGCAGCGGGACGACGATCACGGTCGAAATATCCGATTCGTTAATTCCAAAAACCGCCCTGCCCACCGCGAACGCCGTCGAGCCGGTAGCCGCAGATCCCGTCGCAGGGCGGCCGAATCCCACGCCGGCTGATGTCGGAGGCGAACGGGGACTGCACTGGGCGGTGGCCGTGGCAGC
>DATHVL010000217.1:0-6477 GCA_035461325.1 Pyrinomonadaceae bacterium | reverse complement strand
CATAGAAAAAAGGTCGAACTCCTGTTGGGAGATGCGATTAACATGATCCCTCAAATAGCCGGGCCCTTCGATCTGGTCTTTATCGACGCGGATAAGACAAACTACTCGCGTTATTTCGACCTGGTGTTCCCCAAACTTCGCACGGGCGGTTTTATCGCCGCCGACAACGTTCTCTGGAGCGGCCGCGTCCTCGAAGATGATCAGGACGAAGACACCCGCGCACTTTGCCTATTCAACGAAAAGGTCCTCGCCGACGATCGGGTCGAGAACATCCTGCTGCCGATCCGGGATGGTTTGATGGTTATCCGAAAGAAGCTCTAAGTGAAGAAGCCCTAAGTATAGACACAAGTACCCTTCGTTTGGTCCGGCCGCCCGTGGCCCCGGATTGCCCGGCCGAATTATTTCCTTGGCAACCGCGCCTGTCAGAACGTATAATTAATTGATCCCCGCTTGGCTTTATGATCAAGATCTCATCCCTCAAGAAACTGGTGACCGACTCGATGGCTATCGACCTCGGTACCTCAAGCACGGTCATTGCCGTTCGCGAGCGCGGCATTGTCGTCGACGAACCCTCGCTGGTCGCGATCAACGAGCTTACAGAAGAGATCGTCGCTTACGGCCAGGAGGCCGCCGACATGACCGGCCGCGAGGGGCGGGACATTGTAGTCACAGCGCCGATGATCGGCGGTGTAGTTGGGGATTTTGAACGAACCAAAAAGCTTCTTGCCCATTTCGTTAAGAAAGCCAAAACCGGCGGATCCAATCTATCGCTGCAAGCCGTGATGAGCATGGTCTCCGACGTGACGCATGTCGAACAGCGTGCCTTGCTGCACGCGGCTGAAGAGGCCGGCATCGGCAAGGTGTTCATGATGGAGGAGGGCCTCGCTGCGGCATTCGGTGCCGGCGTTCTTCCCACGGACAAGCGGGCGTCGGCCATTGTAGATATCGGCGCGGGGACGACGAACATCGCGGTCGTCGCAAAAGGTTCCATCGTCCACTCCACATCGGAACGATTTGGCGGTAACCAGATCAGTGAGGTCATCGCCACACATCTGCGCCGTCACCGCGGGCTGCAGGTCGGCGAAGAGACCACCGAGCATCTCAAAGCAACGTTTGTCCAGGCTTATCTCCCGGAAGATATTTCAAAGTCTGTCGAGGTTCGCGGGCGCGACGTCCAGACCGGCAGCCCTCACGCCGTCGAGCTCACAACCGGCGAGATCTACCCCGTCGTCGAGGCTGTCGTCCGCCGAATCGCGACACTTGTCCGCGATACGCTTTCAGAGCTTCGCCCGGAGGTCGCCGCAGATATCTATGATCGCGGGGTCGTTTTGACGGGCGGCGGTGCATTGCTCGAGGGGCTTGATCAATATCTTCGTTCTTTCATCAATCTTCCCGTCGCCGTCGCCGATGAACCCCGTTACGCCACGGTCAACGGGCTGCTTAAGATGTTTGACGACCCCAAATTGCTGGAGCGCGTCGCCCGCAATGAGCTTGGCGTGCTCCAAAATGCCGAGATCCCGTTCGAGGCGTGATCGATATTTGCGTTCTATGTTCATCGTGCCGGGGCATTGTGCTCCGGCTTTTTTTGTATCAAGCGGCGCGCCGATAGCGTGCATCAAAGGTCTGGGATGGGGTTCCTTGATTCGCTCAGAAGGCAGTTCACACTAGCGACCGTTTCCGGCGTGCCGGTGCGGGCTGATCTGCGCTGGATCTTCGTCCTCGTCTTGCTCGCGGGCGTGATCGCCGGCGGCATCCGTCCGCTGGCCGGTGATTGGGCATCGGCCGCTATGTTGGGGGCGGCGGCGACATTCGTTTTCTTTCTGTCGATCTTTTTGCACGAGTATGCCCACTCGGTGGTCGCCCGCATCGAGGGGCTAAAGACCGTGGAAATCGTTCTGCACCCGTTCGGCGGACTGACCCGATTTCGTCACGAACCCGAAACGCCCCGCGCCGAGTTCCGCATCGCGGTCGCCGGCCCGGGAGCCAGCTTTTTGCTCGCTTTGGTTTTCACATTCGCAGCCGTCGGGGCCGGTGCCGCCGAGCTCACGGCATTGGCTGTGGTCCTTTACACCGTCGCCATTGGAAACTTTCTGATAGCGGTCTTTAATATGTTTCCTGGTTACCCGCTGGACGGCGGACGCGTTCTGCGTGCGTATCTCTGGCGCTCGGGCCGTGACCTGAACGAGGCGACGATCCTCACCGGACGCTCGGGTCAGGCGATCGGCGTTATGACAGGTATTTTCGGCTTGTATTTCGCGCTGGTTCGCGGCGAGCTTTTCACCGGATTTTGGGCGGTCACCGTCGGCGTATTCCTTTTCGATTCCGCCAAGCGAATAATTGACGAGGTCCGCGGGCTTGAACGCATAGCGGTTGACGATGTAATGCGGCTGCCGATGGCGGCCGACCCCGCTTCATCGATACAGGAGTTCGTCGATCACACCCTTATCCATGCCGGCCAGCCGATCTTTCCCGTTGCCGTTGAAGGCAGGCTGGAGGGAATGCTTTTGCTTAAAACGCTTCGTTCGGTCCCGCGCGAAGAGTGGCGGTCCCGGCATATTCGGGAGGTAATGGCCCCGGTCGAGGAAGGGCATTTTATCACGGCGGGTACCGCTGTTGCCGATGCCCGCGAGGCCGCGCTTCGAAATGGCCTGGGTAGCGTGGCGGTCCTCGATGCAGCCGGCAAATTGGTCGGAATGTATTTCACCGGCCGCTGAACTCCTCGCAACCGCCGCGGCGGACACTGTGATATTCTAGGAAGCGGCGCTGTCAACCGGCCCCCCGGATCGCAAATTTTGCGTAACTTTAATGGAATTAGGCGATTACATGCCCACGTGGGCGACCTTTAGAAACCTGCTGGACATCGCGTTGGTGTTCATAATCGTCTATGTCGTTTTAAAGTTGCTTAGGGGCACGCGGGCGGTCCCGACAATGGTCGGCATCGTCCTGCTCGCAATGCTCTATTGGCTTGCGGTCGCCCAAGACCTCGCCACGCTCGAATTCGTCCTCCGCTCCGCCGTCCTTTACATCGGTTTTGCGATCATCGTCTTGTTCCAATCTGAGATCCGCCAGGCACTGATCTATTTCGCAAACCGCCTCAGCGTGCCCCTGCTTCGCCGCCAGCGCAGCCAGTTCGGCGTCAGCGTTTATGACGAGATCGTCCTTGCCGTTACAACCCTCGCATCCGACAAAATAGGTGCCTTGATCGTGATTGAACGTAATATCGGCCTGCGCAATTTTGTCGACTCCGGCGTGCAGCTCGACTCCGTGATCAGCTATGACCTGTTGGTAACGATCTTTGATCCGCAGACGCCGCTCCATGACGGTGCAGTGATAATTCGTGACGAACGGATCGCCGCAGCGTCGGTATTTCTTCCGCTGACAAAGAACCCGGAGATCTCCCGCGAACTCGGCACTCGGCATCGAGCTGCCATCGGCATAACCGAAGGCTCTGATGCGATCTCGATCGTGGTTTCCGAAGAGACCGGAATGATCACATGGGTCGAGGGGGGGCGGATAAAGCGCAACCTCGACACAGCCCAGCTTAGGAAACGTTTGATGGAGGCAATGGACATCCCGATGATCTCAAAAAGAGGTAAGGCCGAAGCCTTGAACGATACTGAAAGTGAGGTGCGGATATAATTAAAAACGGTATGCGCATCGGTGAAGTCGATATCGAGTCCCGCGAGTCGATCTGGCGTTACGTAAAGCAGATATTTCGAAAGATCTTTTTGGAAGATTGGCTTGTTAAGCTGGTCGCGCTCGCCGTTACCCTTGCCCTCTGGCTTGGGGTCACAGGGCTCAGTACCCCGACTACGACCCGGCTCACGGGTATCCCGCTGACGCTGCGCTTCGCCAGCAATACAGAGGTCACTAATTCGCCGATACAGGAGGTCGATATCGTCATCAGCGGCGATGAGCGGCGCGTGCGGCAACTAAACCGCAACGATCTGATAATGTCGGTTGATCTCTCTGAGCTCCCACCCGGGGACCGCGTTATCACGCTGCTTCCTGAAAAAGTGACGATCGAACTCCCGCCGGGCGTAAAACTCGACGAGATCCGGCCTACACGCATCGCTGTCCGTATAGAGCCGGTCATCGAAAAGCTTGTCGAGGTCCAGATCGACACGGTCGGCGAGGTGGCCGAAGGCTACGAGGTTTACAGTCACGCGGTTAGCCCCGCGCAGGTCACGCTTCGCGGGCCTGCGAGCTTCATTCAGGCGCTGACGTCGGTCTCTACCGAGGCGATCGATCTGAGCGGGCGAACATCAGACATCGTCTTCCAGCAGACCCCGCTCGACCTCGCACATCCAAAAGCCAGCGTCGTAGAGGCTGCTGTGGATGTCACCATACGCATTGGCCAAACCCGAATGGAAAGGATTTTCCTTGTTCCGCTCGCTGACGATTCGGGCCGACGGGCGACCGTCGTTCTATACGGCCCGCGCACGCTGCTGCTGGACACCGAGGTAGAACAGCTTCGCGTGGATCCGAACGAGGCCAATAACGGACTGCCGCGACTCACCCTGCCTCCGCCGCTCGAAGGCAATGTCGAAGTTCGCCGCCTTTCACTCAGCTGACCAGAAATTCACGCATCCGGTCACGCATAGCCTCCGTGATCTCATGCCCGGCGTCGAACCGTTCTGACGTGTAATTCGGCAGCATCGCCGCAAGCTTGGCATCGTATTCCGAAAACTGCTCCTGCGTGTAAAATTCGTCCTCGGTGCCATACAGATACAACGTCCGTGCATCAAACGCCCGGTAAGCCGCATTGGTTTCCAGATCGCCGGGGATGCCGCCGCATACGGCGATCAGGCCCGCTAATAAATCGGGATAGGTAAAAGCAAACCGAAAATTAAGAGCACACGCCTGGGAGAATCCAAAGAGCCACACCTGTCGCGGATCGATCTTATCCTCATCCGCAAGCCGCTGCGTCAGCTGTCGGATGAAATCATGGTGCAGGGTAATATACTCTTCGGGCCGATGCGGCGTCAGCCACCCGAACCCCGTCCGCCAACCGCCCTTTGCAGCCTCGCGATAATGCTGGTGCGGCCCCTGGATCGACGCGATCACAAAATGCTCGGGAGCGATCGCCGATGCCTCGCGCATCATGTACCGTTTGTGAGCCCCGTAGCCATGCACCGCGATCAAGAGCGGCGAATCGGTCGATGCGCCCGGCGGCACGCGCAGGTCATAGTAAAGGTTTATCTCGGCCTTGAGTGTCAGGTCCGCTTGAACGTCTTCTTCCATTTGCAAGACAATTCAAGCAGAATCAAAGTGTAAGGACAAATCGCCCGAACCTGCTGAATGGCACTCGCCCCGAAAACTGAGGATGCTGAAACGCCAAATGCTCTGCCGCTATGGCTTGGCCGTTTATCTTTTGCTTCGTTAATTGCGATGGCGGCGGCAGCGCCACACTCGATCGCGGTCTCGCAAACCTTTTGGCTGTTGGGAATCACTTTACTCGCCGCACGCCTCGCCGTCGGCCCCCGGCCGCGGCTACGTTTCTCGGCGATCGATGGCGTGCTGATCGCATTTGTCGCATGGAGCGTCCTCAGCGCCGCACTCTCATATGAGCCCGCGATCTCACTCGACAAACTCCGCAGTGTCGGACTGTTTCTTGTGTTTTACCTGGCTCGTGGAGCTATTGCCTCGCCTCGCGGGGCCCGTTTGGTCCTCTACGTCCTGATCATCTCTTGTATGGTCAATGTTATTTGGACGCCGCTCGAGCGGATCATCGGCCGAGGAGTCGAAGTTCACGGCATCATCACGGAGGGGCCTCTCGGCAGGAACGGAATGCTGGATGGCGATACCATTCTCCGCGTCAACGGCTCTCGCGTCGGATCGGCCGAAGAGCTGATCGCCGCCCTCCAGGAATCCCCCTCAGCAGAAATCGTCTATCACCGTCCGGACGCCGATAAGCGGTTTCAGATCTCCGCTGCGGATCTCGCACCGGGCGCGTCCCCGGTTGAACGCCTCGGTATTGGAAGCTGGCAGCCGAACCGAGTCTGGCGTGCTAAGGGATTCTACGGCCACTTCACTACTTATTCCGAGGTGTTGCAGCTCATAGCCTCGCTCGTTCTTGGACTTGGCCTTGCCGGTGCGGCTGCGTGGAAAAGCTCACGGCCCCGGGCCGACGTGACCTCCATTTCACCAACACTTCGGATCGCTGTGTTCGCAGGTGCGTTTCTTTTAATAAGTGTTGCCCTGCTGCTTTCGGGAACGAGGGCGTCTCAGCTCGGCCTGCTGGTATCGGGCATCGTGATGGTCGCCACACTCGGCAGCCGAAAGATGCTGATCGCAATGCTTTTGGCGGCGATCCCGGTCGCGGCCGCGGGTTACTTCGCACTACAGCAAACACGACAGCAGGATGAGACGAATGAGTACCGCATCACGATGTGGCGCGACGGCGCGCGCCTCGCGACTGAAAGCTCCCGCCATATGCTCGTCGGCGTCGGGATGGATTCCATTAAAGAACGTTGG
>DATHVL010000216.1:0-1805 GCA_035461325.1 Pyrinomonadaceae bacterium | reverse complement strand
ATTCCGCTAAAGATCGCGGCCAAGATCGACGCTATCGACAAGCAGTATTTCAAGTCCGTGGTCGAGCCGCTTTTGCCTGAACCGTTTGTCGAATATATTGGAGAGGTCGGCGACCGTGAGAAAGAGGAATTTCTCGGCAATGCATTTGCGCTGCTGTTTCCGATCGACTGGCCGGAACCCTTTGGCTTGGTGATGATCGAGGCGATGGCGTGCGGCACCCCGGTCATAGCCTATCGGCGCGGCTCGGTTCCCGAAGTTATGGACGAGGGAGAGACGGGCTTTATGGTCACGAATCTAAGAGAAGCGGTCGCGGCGGCGAAAAAGATCTCGGGCCTAAGCCGACGGAGATGCCGGGACGTTTTCGATGAGCGATTCACGGCTGAAAGAATGGCAAAAGATTATCTTCGAATCTACGAAGGCATGGCCCGAGCGAACACTGCTGCAGCAGGAGGATAGCCGATGGCAGAGGAAGTAATTTCCTTTAGCGACCACTATTACATTCTCTCCACATCACCCCGCATCGACGACCGCACAAGTGCCCTGAAGCACGGCGATACCTTCGCGCTTTTTAACCGCTTTGGCGATATCGAGAAATTCGGATCGGGTGAACTCGGCATCTATCACCACGACACGCGATTTATTTCTCGGCTCGCGATGACGCTCGAGGGCCGGCGGCCGCTGCTCTTAAGTTCAACCGTCCGCGATGACAACATCACGATGGTCGTCAATGCGATGAACCCCGACATCCGAAACGGCGATGACGTTGCGACCGAACGCGGAAGCGTTCACATTTTTCGCTCAAAATTCATCTTCGAGGGCACCTATTTTGAACGGATCACGATACAGGATTACAGCCAGTCGCCGGTAAGCCTGCGTTTCGCCATCGAATTTGATGCGGATTTTGCAGACATCTTCGAGGTTCGCGGAACGGCACGCGAAAAGCGCGGTGAACCGCCTTCAGTGAGTACCACAAGCGATTCAGTCGAGTTTGAATATCTCGGCCTCGACGGCCGTTATCGAGTGAGCCGCATTTGTTTTAGCGAGATACCCGATCGGTTGGACAATAATGAGGCGGAATACCTGATAGACCTTGATGCAGGCGGGGCTAGGGAGCTGCAGATAACGGTTTTGTGCGAGTTGAGCGATGTTGGCGATACGCCACACAGGGCCGAGGGCCGGCCGCCGGAATATCGTGACGCGCTAGCGAAAACCTTGGCGGCGCGTCACAAGAGCCGCGAGGACCGGCCCGAGATTGTCACCTCAAATGACCGGTTCAATCTGTGGATCAGCCGGTCGCGTGCTGACCTAGACATGCTCCGCACGGATACCCCGTGGGGCGCATATCCGTATGCTGGAGTGCCGTGGTATTGCACAGCCTTTGGACGCGACGGGATAATCACAGCACTTCAAACTCTCCACTTTAAACCGGACCTTGCACGGGGGGTCTTGACATATCTCGCGTCCACTCAAGCCGACGAGGCTGATCCCGAACGCGACGCCGAACCCGGCAAAATTCTTCACGAGACGCGAGCCTGCGAAATGGCCGCGACCGGAGAGGTTCCCTTTCGCCGATACTACGGCACTATAGATGCCACCCCACTCTTTGTCCTTTTGGCGGGGGAATATTTTGAGAGGACCGGGGACCTCGAGTTTGCATGGACGATCTGGCCGAACGTCGTCCGCGCACTGGAATGGATCAACGTTTACGGAGACAGCGACGGCGACGGTTTTGTCGAGTACATCCGCCGTTCCCACCACGGACTTACCCAGCAGGGATGGAAAGATTCGCACGATTCGATATTTCA